>PWQB01000810.1 GCA_003556955.1 Nostocaceae cyanobacterium CSSed10_463m | reverse complement strand
CCCGATTCTCAATTCCCGATTACCGATTCCCAGTAGGGGCGGGTTTACAAATATCATTCAAGATCAACGACGATATTACTGAACCCGCCCTTACTATTGAGTCTGGCGTTTAAGAGGGAGTAGGGAGTAGGGAGTAGGGAGTAGGGAGTAGGGAGTAGGGAGTAGGGGACAAGAAAATTCCCGATTCTCAATTCCCGATTACCGATTCCCAGTAGGGGCGGGTTTACAAATATCATTCAAGATCAACGACGATATGACTGAACCCGCCCTTACTACCCAATCCCTGTTCAATACCTTTGGGTTAAGGGATGTAGAGACGTTCCATGGAACTTCTCTACAAGGGTTTTCGGTTCACTAATTTGCTTAACCGAGCAGTATTGAATCCCCATTCCCCATTCCCCATTCCCCAATTCCAATTACAATACATTTTTAAAGATTCATGCAAAGTCAAATAATTGACCCAGCGAAAACTGAACTTAATCATCATGCTGCAACCGCAGATGCTCATCACGAAGCTCATCCAGATCATCGTCTGTTTGGTTTAGTGGTGTTCCTCATCGCTGAAGGAATGATTTTTCTGGGGCTGTTCGGAGCTTATTTAGCTTTCCGTGCTACCTTACCGGCATGGCCTCCAGAAGGCACGCCAGAATTAGAACTATTGCTACCCGGTGTCAATACTATCAATCTGATTGCTAGCAGTTTTGTGATGCACAATGCTGATACTGCTATCAAAAAAAATGATACTAAGGGTATGCAGATGTGGTTGACAATTACGGCTTTAATGGGTGCTACTTTCTTGGTGGGTCAGGTTTATGAATATGCTCACCTGGAATTTGGTCTGACTACCAATTTGTTTGCTAGTTCATTTTATGTTTTAACTGGCTTTCACGGTTTACACGTTACTATCGGTGTTTTGGCTATTGTGGCTGTATTGTGGCGATCGCGCGTTCCCGGTCATTACAGTAACGAAAAGCACTTCGGTATAGAAGCGGCGGAAATATATTGGCACTTTGTGGACGTAATTTGGATTATTTTGTTCGGATTACTGTACCTACTTTGAGTATTAATTATTAGTTGTTCACTCCACGCGAATAACTCCCTAAGCTCCCATCCGGGGGCTTTTTTCATGGTTTTTAGTCTGAATTTTAACACATATCTTTCTCTGTCATGTTGCAGCAATCGGTAAAGTTGTATTAAGCTATGCGGGAACTGATGTAAATGAAATACATAAAACTATTCATACATCAGTAATGCTGAGTGTCTCATATCACGTCAAAGGCTTAATCTATTTTATTTTGGAAAAAGAATCCCACAAGCTTGATTTCTGGAAACCAGTACCCTTGTGAAAGCAAGGACAGCAATTTTACGGAGGAAGTCTATATGTTAAAGCAACTTTTGAAAGGTAGCTCTGTTTTGGCTTTTTTGCTCGCAGGTAATCTTTCTGCTCTAGCACAAACTCCAACATCAAAACCTCAAACTCAAGTATCTCCAGTCCTACAGGCACAACTGCCAGCATCTCCAGGACAAACCCCTGTCACCCAGGAAGAACTGCAACAATTTGTCAGCGTTATTCCAATGTTGCAGGAAATTGGTCAAACATCTCAACAGAGGTCTGCACAAGTTATTGAGCAATCAGGACTGAGCGTAGAGCGATTTCAAGAGCTTGTCGAAGCACAGACCCCTGGAGCTACACCATCTTCACCAGCAACTCCAGAGGAACAAGAGTCTTTTAATCAAGTAGCCCCTCAAATCCAGTCTATCCAAGAGGAAACATTAACACAACAGGAGGAAGTCGTGCGGGCTGGGGGTTTAGAACCAAACCGTTTCAATGAGATATTAGTCGCCATTCAGGAAGACCCAGCTTTGCAACAACAGTTACAGCAGCTGATGATGCGGAACAATTAGCAAAGTTTAGCTAAGAATTGTAGGTTGGGTTGACGTAACCAAACCCAACATCATTGGCGGCGTTGGGTTGCGCTGCGCTTAACCCAACCTACTTTTAATGCACTGTTTGAGGCTTGTCAATCCACTACAAAATAGCTAATTGCTGGTTGGTGGAGTTCGCCAAATATTCACTTTGCCATTAAAACTACCACTGGCTAGGGTTTGTCCATCTGGACTAAAGGCGATCGCACTTACCCAGTCTGAAGTCCCTATCAGTGTATTTACTAGCTCTCCAGTATTTAAATTCCACATTTTTACGCCATCTCTGCCGGCACTGGCTAGGGTTCGTCCATCGGGATTAATGGCGATCGCATTCACCCAATTATTGTGTCCTGTGAGGGTGCGTACTGGCTCGTTAGAATTTTGACTCCAAATTTTAATAGTGCGATCGCGGCTGGCTGTGACAAAATTTGCACCGTCTGGGGTGAAAGCTAGGCCAGTAACCATCTGGGAATGTGCAGTAAATTCACGGATTAATTCCCCTGTATTCAAGTTCCACAGCTTAATTACACCCCTGTTATCACCACTAGCTACAGTCTGACCATCGGGACTCATCGCCACTGTATGTATAGAATTATCAAAGCGTACTAAAGTAGCCAAGGGACGCTGCTGTAACAAATCCCACATCCGAATCCCGTCTAAAGCACCACTGACTAGAACTCGACTATCGGGAGATACAGCTAAAGACATGACATTACTGCTATGTCCCACAAACGAACGACTAAAGCGATTATTTTTCAGATTCCAAAGATTAATTGTGCGATCGCTGCTACAACTAATTAAAGTTTTACCATCTGGTGATATTGCTAAAGACTGCACCCCTGTGGGGTGGGCTTTTCTAATCCGCCCTGAATTTCCGCCTGTAATGGGGTTCCATAATTGGATGTTGCCATCATTGTCACCACCACCACTAAATAAAAGTTGGCTATTGGGACTAAAGGCTAAAGATTTGACGTTTCCTCTGTGTGCTAGGAGGGTGTGAAGCAGTTGGGGGTTACTAACTGTACGTTTGACTTGGGAGCTTGGTCTTAATTGCACAGCATGAACAGGGCGAATATTTGACCCTTGGCAGAGACTTATCGGTAGAGCGATCGCTGCCATAAATGCCATCATCATGTACGGGCGCAGTCCAAAATTGTCCCCAGTGCTTCCCTCACTCCTCACTGTTTTGCCTCACTTTTTAGTATAGATTTCGTCTTTTTGACTCCTGTACGGGCGGGTTTACTAAGGATTTTGACGCACCACAGACTGACTGCTTAACCCGCCCCTACCCACTCAGCACTCAGCACTTCTCATCGGCGTGGCTTTTTCTTAGAAATAGTCAGAATCGGCAGAGTAGTAGTAGATGATTGAGGAGGTAAATAATGTTGTACTACAGGCTCATCTGCTAGGGGTTGTCGTTGCTGGATTCGCCATAACTTAAAAGCCAGGCTGATCCCTGCTGTCCCTAAACCGACAGCAAATAATGACCAACTATCATTCAGTCCTCCAATCAGTGAATCTACTACGCCTACCGTCATTAATACGCTAATTATGGGGTCTCTTCTGTAGGCTGACTTTAAAAAACGAGGTAGTACAGCATTCATCACGATTTGGTTTTTCCAGATTACCTTATGTGTAACTTTATCGAGAATACCTCACACATTAACTGCTATTTTGACGATTTGCATCTAAGCATGACTAGAATTTTCTACAGTACAAAAAAAGTCTAGTGATTAACTATCTTGCAGGTGTCATTTACCAGCAGGTTTAAAATTATACTAACGCTTTTTATGTGCATCTGGATCATCAAAGGCAAGTTGTGCAAGGAAGCTCGTTCTTAGGTATGGATACGGTCAAAACCAGCTAGTTGTTCCAGCTGGTTAAAACACTTCTAATTACTAGCTTACAACTTCAAATTTTATGCTTGTTGGCAACCCTATTTCAGGCCTAGCCATGATAGCACACCTTGGTTAGTGAAATACTCAATCACCACCATCAATAAAAAGCCAACCATTGCGGCTCGACCGTTTAAGCGTTCAGCATATTCATTAAAACCAAATTTGGGATCTTCTAATTTGGGGGTAACTGTTGGTTGTGATTGTGTCATTTTCCT
>PWQB01000355.1 GCA_003556955.1 Nostocaceae cyanobacterium CSSed10_463m | reverse complement strand
TTTGGATTGTAAATTTCCACTTTTTTGTCAAAAGCCATCCAAAATTAATTGGCTACACGGAATGACTAGTCGAATAGAAGATTTAAATGTATCCGGGATGTTAGCCAATGGAAAGTTATCAAAAGCTATAGCTGATATGGGTTTTTATGAATTGAGGAGGCAGTTAGAATATAAAACTCAACTCTATGGCAGTAAGTTAGTAATTGTGGATAGATTTTATCCCAGTAGTAAGACTTGCTCCCACTGTGGACAGAAAAAAACATCTCTGTCATTATCTCAAAGAGTGTTTCAATGTGATCACTGCGGCTTTGAGTGTGACAGAGACGTAAATGCTGCCATCAACCTCAAACAAGAAGCGGTCAGATTGACCGTGTTAGCCTGTGGACTAGATAGTGCCGACACTTCTAGGATGAAGCAGGAAGAAAAAGCTGGCATTTGTTAGCATTTGTTAGCTTTTTTGAATCGGATTCTAGACTCTTGTGAACCTGTAATCTAACAATCCTAAGTATTGACCTACTCAACTTCCCTATGACTACTGCACCCTTAAGCTGGCAAGAACTAGAAACCCTCACAGACTATCACATAGATACTGTTAATGGTCTCACCAATGCTAGAGCCAGGTTACGCTTGTTTGGTCAGCCCGAATCTGATGTGCGGGTAACGCTGTACCGCGATAACCACGCCTGGTGTCCTTACTGTCAAAAAGTTTGGTTATGGCTAGAGGAAAAACAGATCCCCTACCGCATCGAAAAAGTGACAATGTTTTGCTATGGGGAAAAAGAAAGTTGGTACAAACGTAAGGTTCCATCAGGAATGCTCCCTGCGATTGAGCTAGATGGACGGATTATTAAGGAAAGCGATGATATTTTGCTCGCTTTGGAAAAGGTTTTTGGTCCATTGAACCAAGAGATGGAAGACCGCAAGGTGCTGCCTCTACGTCAATTAGAACGACTTTTATTTAGAGCTTGGTGCGTTTGGCTGTGTTCTAGAGCAGCTTCCTCTCAACAAGAACAACGCAACCGAGAACAGTTTATTGCAGTGGTGGCTAAGGTCGAGGATGCTCTGAGTCGCACCCCAAGCCCTTACTTTCTCGATAGCTTCGGTATTGTTGATGTGATTTTTACGCCATATCTGGAACGGATGAATGCCAGCCTTTACTACTACAAGGGCTACTCCCTGCGAGAGGAAAACCCTCGCTTAGGCGCATGGTTTGCGACAATGGAAAGCCGACCTACTTACTGCGGTACTCAGAGCGACTTTCACACCCACGCACATGATTTACCGCCCCAGATGGGTGGCTGTTGGGAAAACGGCGAACCCCAGATGCTTCTGAATAAAGCGCGGGTGGATAACGGCCCCTGGTTTGGACTACCAGATGTTACTTATCCAGAACCCGAAAACTCCCGCATGGAAGCTCTGCAACGCACTATCAAACACCGCATCAATATTATCCGAGTCAACCCCTTAGATGATAATTTGTTTGATCAAGCGCTACGTTGTGCTTTAACTCAGATGATGACTGGTGAAGACTGTGTACCTCCATCGGGGTCTGATGTTGCTTTACGATATTTGCGCGATCGCATTAATGTACCACGAGATATGTCCATCTACGCAGCCAAGCGATTGCGGGAATCCCTGGAGAAAACCGCAGCCCTTGCAGGTAATGGTCAGCCAGCCCCCATTCCCACTCAGCATCGACGAGATCAAGACCCGGCTAACTTTGTGAATTAATGTTTAGCAGCTTCTAGTTCATAAGACCTAATCAGAACCGTTCTGAGCCTATCTAAATCATCAACGGAAGAAATGGTTATCTTTGACCATGCTTCCCCTGTAGGTGCTGTGACTTCTTGAACTAGGAAACCTGACGCTAAACTTTTCACCTCATTTATACTGAGTCGGGCAATCAAAGCCTTCTTTGTTGGAGTTAAATACAGTCGTAAAAACCACCATTTGACTTTCCCCAAGTTAATGCCGAAATAATTGACTGTATTTTTATATTGAATTTCAAATTTATATCTTTTAGATGTTTTAATAATTGTTTGGATTTTTTCAAAAGCTGCTAATTCTTCTGCCGTCGTAATGGTTCTGGCTTTGCTTTCTGCGGCTGCAATATCTGCCTGACTATCACAAAGATAACCGTTAATATATGCAGCAGACTGGGCTATTTCTGAATTAAGTGAACCTGGCATTAATTCTAATACACTACTTTGAATAGACTTTTTAATAATAGGTTGGAATTTTTCAATCACCTTACCAGTAATTCGACCGGGAATTTCATAACCGGGGGCTACCGTACCAAGTTCACTCACTAAAAAACGTACAAATCCTTCGGAGGGAGAACGTAAGACATTCCCAATAAGTTGAGTTATGGCTTTTACATAGATCATTTCTTCAGCATGATAACTAATAGCTTCCACATCAAAGTTATTACGGTGAAAAAACTGGATATTTTCAATATCTTTAATCTGATACTCAAGAATATTAAAAATGAAAAATGGCTCCTTATCCATGACATTTTTATGACGTAAATCTGTAAAGAACCGATAATCGATTCCGTTAGTAACAATAGCAATCTTTGTTGTTAAAAGACCATTGAAATAACGACTTAACTGCCCATCATGTGCCTCAGCTTTTTCACCATAGGCTTTAGCTTCTACTAACATGACTATAGAACCATTTATAGCTAAAGCATAATCTACTTTTTCAAACTGTCCTGCTTTTTTTATAGCAAAATCTGCAATATATTCTGGTATTACTTCACTAGGGTCATGAACATCATAACCAAGGGCGCTCAAAAAAGGGACAATTAGCGCCATCTTAGTAGCTTCTTCACCAAAAACATTGTCTATTCGCTTACGTACTTGTTTAGATAATTTATTAATATCTTCCGCAAATCCCATACAGGCAAACCTTAATATAATTAAAACTTAGTATTTTGTGTAAGTCATTATACAAGACAACAGCGTGGTTTAGTTCAGGACTCAATACTTTGCGGTTAAGGTTTTGTTCGCGTAGCGTGCCGTAGGCAATCCCCCCAACCCCTTTAAAAAGCAGGGCTAAAGTCCTCAAAGTCCCCCTTTTTAAGGGGGATTTAGGGGGATCTCCAAGGTGCAAATATCGTTAATCGAACAGTTTTAGTTCAGGACTAACAACAACCAAAAAAATGATTCACAAACACAAAGATCCCCGACTTCTTGAAGAAGTCGGGGATCTGATTAGCTAAATAAGCAAGTCAAAAATTATTAACTAATAAGGCCATTTCCAATCACGAATTTCCGGCATATCTTCACCATATTCCTGAATGTAATGCTTGTGTTCAATCAGCTTATCTTCTAACATCTGTTTCACATAAGCAGCTTTAGAACCTAGTTGCGGTACGCGATCAATTACGTCCATGACTAGATGGAAACGATCTAAATCGTTCAGCACCACCATATCAAAGGGGGTAGTGGTAGTTCCTTCTTCTTTGTAACCACGGACGTGCAAGTTATTGTGGTTGGTGTGGCGATAAGTCAGGCGATGAATCAGCCAAGGATAACCATGAAAAGCAAAGATGATTGGTTTGTCTTTGGTAAAGATGGTATCAAATTCTTTACTGCTCAAACCGTGGGGATGCTCACTTTGGGGCTGTAGTTTCATTAAATTGACTACGTTTACTACCCGCACCTTTAACTCTGGGAAGTGTTGGCGGAGAATATCCACGGCTGCTAAGGTTTCTAAGGTGGGAACGTCCCCAGCACAAGCCATGACTACATCTGTTTCGCTACCTTTATCATTACTAGCCCATTCCCAAATGCTGAGGCCTTTGGTGCAGTGCTTGATGGCTGCATCCATATCTAGGTATTGTAATGATGGCTGCTTACCTGCAACGATGACGTTGACATAGTGACGACTTCTCAAGCAATGGTCTGTAACTGATAGCAGAGTATTGGCATCGGGTGGTAAATATACGCGGATAATCTCGGCTTTTTTGTTGAGTACATGGTCAATAAAACCAGGATCTTGGTGAGAGAAACCGTTGTGGTCTTGTCGCCAAACGTGTGAAGTCAGT
>PWQB01000408.1 GCA_003556955.1 Nostocaceae cyanobacterium CSSed10_463m | reverse complement strand
GGATACATTAAGGCAAAACAGGCAGCACCATTAATCATGCCAGTTATTTGTCTTTGAGTTGCTGCTTTTGGGAAAAATTCCATGTCACAAGACAATCAAAATTTACAACCTAATTCTTCGTCCCAACTACCCCTGTGGAAAGTTAAAATTATCCAAATTCTCAGGGGGACGATGGGAATTTTAGAAACGGCGGTAGTCAAACTGGAAACTTCACCCCCACCTGGTACTGAAGCAACACCCAGTTTTTGGCAACGCCTGGAAACACAATGGAATAGATTTTTAAGACAAGTCCGCTTGTTTTTACCATCAAATGTGTCTAACAATTTGTCAGATCCAGTTTTGACGGGTATTCTTTCAGTAATTACTGTGGCTGTAGTTTGGTCAACTGTAACTGTTGTGACGAAGAAGCCGACTGAAGTGGCGACTGTTCCCCCTGTGGAGGAGGTTCCAGTACCTACACCCACAATCACTATTCCACCAGAGTTAACAGCACCGGAAACAATACCAGAACCAATACCGGAAACAATACCGGAACCAACACCAGAACCAACTCCTACGCCGGAACCAGTACCAGAACCAACACCGGAACCAACGCCAACGCCTGTAATAAAATTAACACCAGAAGAATCCTTGATTGCTGCTATTGAAAATCAAGTAGCCGAAATTAGCAATCGCTTTGCCTCTGGTCTGATACAGTCAATACAAGCTAACTTCCGCACCAGTAATTTAACTGTCAAAATTCATGATGATTGGTACACCCTCCCAGAATCTGAGCAAAAGCAACTAGCAGCAGAAATATTACAGCGCTCTCAAGAACTTGATTTTACTCATTTAGAAATTATCGACTCTCAAGATAAACTGATAGCACGTAACCCAGTTGTTGGTAATGAGATGATTATTTTTCAACAGTACAGAAATCAACCATCAAATTAGCACAATTAGGACTTTAATATGTTTAGACGCTGGTTTGCTAACAACTTGGGAGTAAGTCAGGCTCGTAAGGAGCAAGTATACCTGGAAATATGCAGTTCACTTAGCCTTGATGATGCTAGCTATTGGATTCAAGTTCTGTTTGCGGCTGGTATTGCGACTCTGGGTTTAGTTCTCAATAGTCCAGCTGTGATCATTGGCGCGATGCTGATTTCTCCATTAATGGGGGGGATTTTAGCTAATGGACTCGCACTAGCTGCGGGTGATGTAATTTTAGCTATGCGTTCACTGCTGAATTTGTTATTGAGTTGTTTCGTGGCTATTTCTTTTGCTGTATTACTGGTGACATTACTACCATTCAAGGAAATTACCAGTGAGATTTTAGCCAGGACTCGGCCTAATATTCTAGATTTAGTTATCGCCCTGTTTTCTGGTGCTGTGGGATCTGTGGCCATTTGTAAAGAACCCAAAGGGGTGGCTACTTCTATTCCTGGTGTGGCGATCGCAGTGGCTTTGATGCCACCATTGTGCGTTGTGGGGTATGGTATCGGGGTGGCTATTAGTCTAAATAGCGCCCAAGGATTACAGGTAGCTAGTGGTGGTGGTTTACTTTTTTTCACCAACTTGGTAGCAATTACCTTTACCGCCATGCTGGTATTTCTGGGACTGCATATTGATAATCATCTGGTGAGAGAAAGAGTCAGGGAGTGGCGACACACACATCCTGAGAGTGTCTGGGTTCAGAGATTATTAGAGAAACTACCCGCTTATGGCAAATTGGGGAAAATTGGCTCACTTCCGGGGAGATTATTATTAATTTTTATTACCATTTGTGCGATTATTTTTCCACTGAATCGCTCTTTTCGTCAACTTGGACGCGAAATTGCTCTCCAGCAACAGGATAATCGTAACCGCAGTTTGGCAACGGATGTATGGCAGAGAAATTTTGCAACTTTTCCTGATGGTGAAGCCCGTTCTTTTATCAGCAATATCTCCACATCAGAACAAAATGACAAGCTAACCATTCAACTTCAGGTATTTACAAGTCAGCAATATTCATCAGAGGAAAAGGAGAGTTATATTCAAAAACTAGCCCAGCGTTTGGGAAGACCTCCAGAATTATTATCACTAAAGTTGATAGAAATTCCCACTGCTTCCAACGAACTGTTACGCCCAGTACCTACAGAACAACCTCCCGAACCACCTTTAAGTATCGCACAATTACAATCAAATTTTGTGCAAGAAGTTCAATCAGCTCTGCGTGATTTGAGGCTTCCCCCACCAGCAGAAGTAATTAATTACAAGTTAATAACTAGTGCAGTTACACCTTTAAGTATCCAAGTGGTGTATTTGAGTGAACGGGATATTGATGGAGATGCTCAAACTTTAGTGGCCGATAGCGTTAGAAGTCGGATAAATTACGATTCGGCTGTAGTGAGTATGCAAAGAATAGCCAGACAGGTAGGGGCTATATCCTTTGAGAATGAGCAATCACAAATTAGTCCAGAAAATACTCAATTATTAGACCGGGTTGGGCAAATTTTACAGCAACAGCCAAATCTCAAGTTGGAAATGATTGTCAACCAGGAAGAAGCCGAGTTAGCAGCAGTTATCCCAGGGCGATCGCAAGCCATCATAGAATATCTAAAATCACAATGGCAAATTAGTAGCGATCGCATAGAGTCGCAAACAGGAACCGAGTCTCAACGTAGCGCTATACTCCAACTTACGGTAAAATCACGGAGAAAGCCATCGGCAGAAATTCAGCCGCAAGTGCGTTAGTTAGATCCAGAGAGAAAAGCCAGCAACTTTGCGAAAACTGACCTTTTTTGAATTCAAAATGCAAAATGCAAAATGCAAAATGAAGAATCAAAAAAATTTTGAAATTGATTCATTCTGGGTACAAGCCCCCGTCACAATCTCTGATTTGACGGTCTTAGATTAGTGGTGGGTACAAGCCCCCATTAATCTCTTTAATTTTGAATTGATAATTTTGAATTTTGAATTGGAGCGAAGCGACTTGACTTATTCTCTCTTAAATCGATGATTACACTGAAATTTACCATGCCAAAGACTCGTTTTATCAGTTTCTTTCGCCATATCAATGGGCGCACCCTGAAAAACACTTTTTCCAGAACCACCGAAAGGCGACTTTTGGGACTTGGCTCAGAAATTGCCTTCAATGCGATGTTATCTTTGTTTCCAGCAATTCTAGCATTGCTCACAGCTATCGGCTTATTTGAAGAATCTTTCCAAGCTACCTTTAAACAATTGGCAGCACCAGTGAGTCAAGTCGCACCTGAAGAAGTGCTAGTGTTAATTCGTGATTTTACCACGAGAGAAATCACTCAATCTCGAAACGGTGGTTTATTTTCTCTCAGTTTTGCGATCGCCATTTGGACTGCTTCTGGGGCTATAAGTACTGCAATGGCTGCTTTCGATCAAATTCATCAAATTCCCTCAGAGAAAACGCGCCCTTTTTGGAAAGCCAAACTTGTTTCCCTAGGATTAACCATCGGTACAATCTTACTGTTTGTTTTGGCTTCTTTTCTCGTATTTATTAGCGATTTACTCTTAGGAATGGCGATCAACGAAAGTGGTTATTTAATTTTCTTGCTACATCTTTGGCAATTGTTACGCTGGCCTTTAGCACTGAGTATTATTGCTATCGCTTTCAGCTTTGTCTATCGCTATGGTCCTAGTGTCTGGAATGCAGGTACACCAATGATGCCGGGTGCTATGTCAGCAGCAGTTTTCTGGGCAATTCTATCAGCTTTATTTCGGACTTATGTAGCCAACTTTGGCAACTATAACAAAGTTTATGGTGCTGTGGGTGCTGTGATAGTTTTAATGCTGTGGCTATGGATGAGTGCGGCGGTGATGCTCATCGGCGACCAATTAAATGTGACTGTTGGTGAACAGATGGCATCAAAATCAGCGAAAAACTTAATGGACAACTAATACAAAAATAAATACAGTAGTAAGGTATTTAACTATTTAACATCAAATAAGCGATCGCCTTCATGCCTGATTCTTATGGACGGGAGTATGATATTGATTCTGAAGCTCAAGCACTGACATTTAAACGTCTGCGTCGCCTCAGTCTTATCCTTGATAAAGT
>PWQB01000321.1 GCA_003556955.1 Nostocaceae cyanobacterium CSSed10_463m | reverse complement strand
TGCTAAAACAAATGCCACAGGTATAGAAATCGGTCCATTAATCTTGAGGAGTTGTCCCCCTGTGAGTTCTCCGGAGGTGGACATTTCTTCCAGTCGCGCCGCCGCATCCTGAACAATTTGGTCATTCTGAGCAGGTTCACCAAAACTGATTCGTAATATCCCGTCTTTCCATTCGATGTTGTAAGTAGTCATTACTTCCAAATTTTTTTATCAATGGCTACATCATACACGGTCTTGGAAGAGGCTATTTCCAGATGGCTCTGGTGTGTCAACATCTTTGAGGTGACTTTCTGTGAATATCTAATATATTGATTAGAAACGTTCTATAGAACGTCTCTACTCCTCCTAACTAACACATTTTATAACCCTGATATAGCAAGACTTTTAGCCAAACAAGAAAAATGTGTTTGTTTTATTCGTTGGGAGGGGATTTCATACTTTTGACTTTTGACTTCCCTTCCTGGGGCGATCGCATCTTGCACCTAGCTCTGGAACCCTTAGAAATCGCGGAACTATACAAACATGAAGATCCGCGTCATCCGGTCGGGAAGTCCGCAGTTCGACAAGTGTTACAGTGAGCCGAAAACCCTTGTAGAGACGTTCCATGGAACGTCTCTACATCCCTTAACCGAAAGGTATTGGATATGAATCTACAGAGTTTACCTGTGTAAAGGGTAATTCCTAGACATTAACAGGTAAGCGTTTTTCACTAGACTGGTAATGACTCGGATTTTGGGCAGTTTTTGCTTCTAGAGAGCCTTTTTGACCTGTAATCAATCTCGCTCCACGACTCCGGGTGATGTAGTTCCAAACCCACTGAATCATTACTACTAATTTATTTTCAAACTCAATGAGGAAGTAGATGTGAATTACTAGCCAGAATAGCCAAGCAAAGAATCCTTTGAGCTTCATAAAGCCTAAATCTACAACGGCTGAATTTTGCCCAATCATCGCCAAGCTACCCCGGTCGATGTAATTAAATTGTGGTAATGTCTGACCTTGGAGACGTTTTTGAATCAGTGTTGCTACATATTCTCCTTCTTGTTTGGCTACTGGTGCAACGCCAGGTAAGGGTTTACCGTTTTGATGAGAGAAATTGGCTAAATCTCCAACTACAAAAATGTTGTTATAACCCTTAATACTCAAGTCAGATTCTACAATCACACGGCCGGCGCGATCGCATTCTGCACCTGTACGTTCTGCTAGCACTTTCCCCATAGCAGAAGCTTTGACTCCCGCAGCCCATAAAATGGTTTTTGCAGCAATTTGTTTAACTTCATCACCTGCTTTGAGAGTCACGATGTCGTTTTCAATATTCGTGACTAAGGTTTTAGTCTGGACAATTACACCCAATTTTTCCAAAGATGCGGCTGCTGTTTGTGATAACTCAGGCGCGAAAGGAGGTAATATCCGATCCATACCTTCCAATAGTAAAATCTGCGCCTCGGAAGTGTCGATGTTACGAAAATCTTTTTTCAGGGTTTGGTATGCCAATTCTGCGATCGCACCCGCCAATTCTACACCTGTTGGACCACCACCTACAATCACAAAAGTTAACAAAGCCCGGCGTTTTTCCGGATCAGTTTCTTTTTCTGCTGCTTCAAAGGCTATAAATATCCGGCGACGCATTTCTATAGCATCTTCCACAGTTTTCAAACCAGGGGCGAACTCTTCCCAATTATCCTTACCAAAATAGGAGTGTTTAGCACCTGTGGCCACAATCAATGTGTCATAAGGTACTAACTGATCATCCATAATCACCTGTTTGGCTTCAGGATCAATATCATTGACTTCTCCTAGCAACACCTTGGTATTTTCGCTTTTGCTGAGTACAGAGCGCAATGGCGAGGAAATATGCGCCGGCGATAGTGTACCTGTCGCCACTTGATATAAAAGCGGTTGAAACAAGTGAAAGTTACGTTTATCGATGAGAGTAATATTTACATTAGCCTTAGCCAAAGTCTTGGCCGCATACAGTCCACCAAAGCCACCACCAACGATTACAACCTGATGTGGTGCGTTATTATCTTGGGAATCTACCATAAAAATATTTCCTTGTGTTACGGGGTTTGTAACTATTCTTAATAAATGTGTATCAAACTTATCACATTTTGTGCCGTTTATTTTGAACATTTATAAAAATCATCAAAGTCATCAAATTTACCAATATTTGGCAGCCAGAAAGACAGAAGAAGCTAGAAACGGTTTAATTGTGAGGGTTTCATCATCTGTTTGTGTCCTCGCCTCCTGGACGGCTAAGATAAAATTTTGCCGGAATCTTGAGTTAAAACTCAATTTATTTTCTTCAAACCCATGAGACCTTATCACCAAATCCCCATCGTCGAATGTGGTGAACTGTTAGTTCAGATTCCTTTGGAATTATTTGCAGTGGAATCTCCCCATCCTTATGCAAAACTTGGTGCGAACTATGGGGAATATTCACCTTATTTTTTGCGCCAGACTGTGATTAATAATTTAATTCAAGCTCAAAATTACCTACAACAACTGCATCCTCATTGGTATATCCAAATTTTTGATGCTTATCGCCCTGTGGCTGTACAACAGTTTATGGTAGATTACAGTTTTGCCCAAGCGTTACAACAGCAGGGTTTGACTGAGGCGGAGTTATCACCCAACCAACGCCAAGAGATTTGGGAATCAGTTTATGAAATTTGGGCTGTACCCAGTTTTGATGAAAAAACTCCCCCTCCCCACAGTACTGGTGCTGCTGTAGACGTGACTTTAGTAAATGATGCTGGGGAAATAGTTGATATGGGTTCGCCCATTGATGAATTGTCAGAGCGATCGCATCCCCATTATTATGCCAATAGTGATCACCCAGATGCACCACAATATCACGCTCATCGGCAATTATTACATGATGTCATGTTAAAAGCCGGCTTCCAACGCAACCCTAGAGAATGGTGGCATTTTTCCTTTGGTGATCAGATGTGGGCTTGGTTGTATAATCAAAGTAATCCGGCTCATCCTTTAAATGCACGTTATGGTCGGAAAATAGCGAACCCTTGAATAATCCACTTTCATTAAAGCAAAAATTACAAGCTTCCCTAGAGGAGATGCAAACCAAAAGCAATCTCAGTTCTCCTCTCACCGATTTGAAGCTAGATAAAACCTCATCCGCAGAAATCGCCCAATTAGCTACGGAACTAGAAAACTGCAATCCTCATCCCCAACCTCTCTTAAACGCTATTTCTTTACTCAATGGTGCGTGGAAATTACTATACTCCACCGCTAGAGAAATCCGTTCTTTAGATTCCCTACCATTAGGATTACAGTTGGGTGAAGTTTATCAGGTGATTGATGTTAGCGATACACTATTTTTCAACTTGGCTTTTGTGAAACATCCTCTGGGAATAGTTGCAGGATATGTGAAAGTCACAGCTAGTTTTGCACCAGCTACAGATAATTTATCACCTTTACCGAATCAACGCATCAATGTAAATTTTGATAAACGCTATTTATCCATTCAGAAGATATTTGGCTTTGACACTCCCCAACTTAACCCCTTTAAAGTAGTTCCTGCTAAAGGTCCCCAAGGTAGAGTACCTACTCTTGATATTACTTATTTAGATGAAACTTTCAGAATTGGACGTGGCGGAGATGGTAGTTTATTCATTTTGAGTAAAGCTGATGATTTACCTGCAAGTTTTACGCATCTTGAGGATTAAGGTCAATCATTTTCCACGTCGTATAAGTACCGATGGGACTCCATAGCAAATAGGGAACTAATAACAATGCTGCGGAAGTAGAAACAGTTAAAATAGCAAGTGTTAATATTAGAGAAATCACAAAACCTGTACCGCCCAAAATTGTTCCCACCCGCAGACTACGCAACCGAAACATAACAGGTGTATAGGCGATAGTTACTATTTCTAATAATAAGTATAAACCCATCAGTAACCAAGTTGTTGTAGTTCCTGGATTACTTTCCCAAACAATATAAGCTGACCAAGCACCACAAATAAAGATTACAGTCCAAATAATCGGAATCGCCCCTTCAAAAGTTAACCATCTCGGTCTTTGTAAGCGCTTAAACCAC
>PWQB01000610.1 GCA_003556955.1 Nostocaceae cyanobacterium CSSed10_463m | reverse complement strand
TGAGACAATTCAATTATAACAAAAAGCCGTCCTAAAAGGACAGGGCTTTAAACCCAGGTTTTTGGTAAGGAGAGCATAAGCACGCACTTCTCCCTCATCTAATTTTGGTTCACTGGCTGCGGTGGGTAATTCTCCTTGCACCTCCCGCAACTTATCCCGCACCCGTGACCACACCAAGGGGACACGGTTTTTAGCCACACTATCAAGTAAATCTACAGAAATGCTAGAAACCCCGGCGCGTGACGTAGACTCATAGCTTTTTACCTCCGGAATTTCGGCAATTTTCGCTTCAATGGGATCTGTCACCAGGGATTCCGTGCGTTCGGCGGTTCCTCCTGGCAAAAAAGTAGTAACTAGAGCAAAACGAGAAGTCAGTTCTGGATCTTCCAGTCGGGGTAGGGATTGAAAAGTGACAGTTCCCCAAGCCACAATCAGAAAAATCGCCAACAAGAGCAAGCGCAAGTTACGAAAAAATAGCTGTGCCATATCAGTTATCAGTTGTCAGTTATCAGTTATCAGTCAAGAGAGATCAGGGACTTCCAAATACAAAAACACTCTCAAACTCTCATGTTTCTTTAAATAATTGGCGTGATAACTGTTCACTGTTCACTGTTCACTAATTTCACAATTTGCCCAGAAACTAAGCGGTGAGTGCCACTATTAACAACTTCTTCCCCAGCGACGATAGTGCCACGTACTAAGACGCGATCGCCTTCGGTATACAAAACTTCCACATCCCGCCGTTCAATGCGATGGGTTTCTCCCTCTGACGCGATCGCAAAGCAAGACCACAATCCTCGCTCTCCCTTAATTAAGGCGGATACTGGCAACCAAAATCCCTGGGTTGATACCATTTGTTCCACTTGCAGACGGGCGATTTCTCCTGATGCTGGCATGGTTTGACCTGTAGAAACCAATTGCAAAACCACTGTCCGAGTCCGGGTTTGGGGGTTAATCTCTGGTTTATATGCCAGCACTTGAGCAGGATAAATTTCCTCGCCCACCTGCACCTGTTGACGACTCCCCACTTTCAGGGTCTGCACAACTTGGGGCGGTACGCCAATCTCTACTTCAGGGGTGACATTTTCCACTAGGCGCACAATGGCTTGTCCGGCTTGCACCACACTGCCTTCATCCAAATTTCGTTCCCCAATCACACCACGAAAAGGAGCGCGGAGAATGCTTTTTTCAATATTTATTTCTACATCGCCCATACTGGCTGTAATTTGTGCCACAGTAGCAGCTTGGGCAGCGATTTGTTCTTGGCGTGTGCCGTTTTCCAACGCTTCTAATTCACTCTGGGCTGCGGCCAGGCGGTCGGCCAGGGCATCTCGATTAAATGCCACTTCTTCCAACTGTTCACGGGAAATCGCTCCTTCTTCGTACAGAGAACTGCGGCGATCGCGACGAATATTTTCTAGCCGCAACTGATTTTCTAAATTTGCCACTTGAGAACGAGCCGCAGCAATGGTTTCTGGGCGTGGTCCATTCTGCAATTCCCGTAATTCTGCCACTGCACGCGATCGCTGCGCTGCTAATTGTGCTAATTGTGCTTTGAGATTTTGCGTATCTAACCGAGCAATCACTGCGCCTTTTTCTACAGTTTTTCCGCGATTGAAGATAATTTCTGTGACTTTTCCCCCTCGTTCAAAGCCTAATTCACTGCGGCGAGTGGCTACTACTTCGCCTGTATAAAAACGTGTGGTTGCGTATGACTGTACAGGCTCAAGCTTGATGACTTGCACTGTTAATGGGGCAGAAATGGCAACTTCCTGTCCAGCAGACAACCGTTCATATATTCCGAAGCTGATCACTGCCATCATCCCACTCGCAATGAGCAGATTCCTTATTCCTGCCTTCTTTGGATGTTTCGGAGGCGAAGTTGACTCATCATCTATTTCTTGAACTTGGGCATCCATAGGCTGACCACTCATTTCTATGCTAAGTTGACAATAAGCGTTGTAATATTCAACTGCCTGTTATAAAATTAGTTTTATAAATCAAAGCGTATATGCAATTAGTTGTTTATGTCAAGAAAAAATTATGAGTTTAGCCTATGCGATCGCCAGCATCTTGCTTCAGTCTCCTCAGACAGGTTATGATCTGAGCAAAGAATTTAATGAAAAAGTAAGTTGTTATTGGCAAGCCACATCTCAGCAGATTTACCGAGAACTGGCACGAATGCAGGAGAAAAACTGGGTAGAAGTGGAAGTATTACCCCAATCAGTTCGTCCTGACAAAAAAATCTATTCTCTCACCGATGTAGGTAGACAAGAATTGATTGCTTGGATTGCTGAACCTTCGCAAGCAACCGCAATCCGTGAAGATTTACTGGTAAAAGTACGCAGTGGGTTTATCGTTCCTGAAGATATCCTCATCCGTGAAATTGAGCGACGCAAGCAATTCCATGAGCAAAAATTGCAGTATTATCGCTCCCGTGAACTAGAATTTGGCGATTTAAATCATCTGTCTCGCCCGCAACGATACATCTATCTCACCCTGCGGTGCGGGATTCGCTATGAAACCACGTGGATTGAATGGTGCGATGAAGCGATCGCCTTTTTGTTAATCCCACCAGAAAATCAAGAATAATCCTTGCCACAAAATACTAGATATCTGGATTATTCTTAAGTAAGACAATTTCCCCTTTATCGTTTATTTTTATCGGTTCCAGAAGATGATCATTTTGATTTAATTTTCGCAGCAGTCCCACAGTGCGAAAACGCTGGTCAATTTCAGGTATTCCCTGACTATTTAAATGTACTGGGATAATTCGACCCCCAACTAAATCACCTTGGGAATTTAGCTTGACTTCTAATATCATTGAGTATGCAGTCTGAGCCTTGGTTGATAAAGTCCGATATCCGATAAAGTTACCCAAAGAATAAGCTATCAATTTACCCTGATACATTTCCATTGCTCTGGGAACATGAGGGCCATGTCCTAGCACTAAATCTGCTCCCGCATCTATGACGGTTCGTGCAAACTGGATAGAATTACCTCGGTTTTCTCCATAGAAAAACTCGGTTTTATTTCTGACATGGAGTGCTGCGGTTCCTTCTGCTCCAGCGTGCATAGATACAATAACAATATCAGCATTTTTTTTAGCTTCAGCTACCAATGCTTGGGCTGCTGTCAGATTTTGAATAGAATTATACATATTATAGGGAGCAAATCCAATCATGGCGATCGCCATATTATTTGCTTCCAAATAAAGAATTTGATTTTTATGACCTAACGTCGCAATACCAACGCTTTTCAGGTTGTTCATTGTATCCTGAAAACCCACCTGTCCAAAGTCCATTGCATGGTTATTTGCTATATGGAAGACATTAAACCCCACCTGAGAAAATAACTTTGCATAACTAGGTGGAGAACGAAAAGCAAAAACTTGTCCCCGACTGATATCTTTGGAAGTATAGGGATGGTTAGTAAAGGTGCTTTCAAAGTTACCCAGCAAAATATCAGATCCTTGTAAATAGTCTCTCACCGACTTTGGTAACAAAATATCTGGAGACTTAGGCAATCTATAATCAGGAAAGTTAGTTCCTGGGATAATATCCCCAACGGCTTTGATGCTAACGGTATTTAAAACAGTTTTTTCTTTGTCTGGGGCTGAGGTAGTAGGTTCTATTTCAGCAAAGGTATACAATTCCGACTGAGTAAATGATTCTGTCGCAGTGGATAGGGGTAATTTTCCCAAGCGAATCAAAACTCCCATCCCAATACCTAGACAAAAACAGCCACTAATAAAACCAAATGAGAGTAATTGTACTACTCTTTGATTTGCCATTGTTAACTCCACACACAATGGCAATAGTTTAGCCCAAATCTCAGTATTTCAGTATATATATAGTATTTATGGAAACAAATTTAACGAAACTCAAACCAAAAAATTACAACCCGCCGGAGGTTCAAACCCCCGTCTGATAGCGAAAATTGTCTCAAGACGATTGGGAAAAGATTTCAGCAATAACCCGCCGGAGGTTCAAACCCCCGTCTAATAGCGAAAATCGTCTCAAGACGATTGGGAAAAGATTTCAGTCCATTTTAATGGACTTTA
>PWQB01000464.1 GCA_003556955.1 Nostocaceae cyanobacterium CSSed10_463m | reverse complement strand
TGGGGTTAATTGGGACACAACCTACTGAATTAAAAAGTTTGACTCAAATGGTTGTCGCTGCTGCATTAACAGATGCGGAATTAGTTCCACCTTTACCTGATTGTGCTGTGGTCATTGGTTCAAGTCGCAGTCATCAAGGCGCTTGGGAATCACTGGCGCGACAAATGTATGGGAATCATACCCCCGAAACTGTTTTAAATACTGGGGATGTAGTCTTAGAAAATTGGTTGGATTTTTTACCTCATACTAATGCGATCGCCTCGGCTAGACAAATTGGTGCATCTGGTATAGTTTTAGCACCGATGGCTGCCTGTGCTACGGGTATTTGGGCGATCGCTCAAGCGGCTTTATTAATCGAAACTGGGCAATGTCAACGGGCGATCGCCGGTGCTGTAGAAGCCCCCATTACACCCCTCACCTTGTCAGGGTTTCAACAAATGGGCGCTTTGGCAAAAACAGGGGCTTATCCCTTTGATTTGCACCGGGAAGGCTTAGTTTTAGGTGAAGGTGCTGCGGTGTTTGTCTTGGAATCGGCAGCATTAGCACAGCAGCGCCAAGCTAAAATTTATGGTAAGATTCTTGGCTTTGGCTTGACAGCAGACGCATATCATGCTAATAAACCGGAACCAAATGGGAAAAGTGCGATCGCCGCAATTCAGCAATGTTTAAAACGCAGTTCCCTCACCCCAGCCGATATAGATTACATTCATGCTCATGGTACAGCCACTCTCCTCAACGACAGAGTAGAGAGTAAAATTATACAAAATATATTTCCCCAAAAAGTAGCAATAAGTTCCACTAAAGGCGCTACAGGTCATACATTAGGAGCGTCGGGAGCTTTAGGTGTGGCTTTTTCCCTTTTAGCCATGCAGCAAAAAATATTACCACCTTGCGTAGGATTACAAATACCGGAATTTGATTTAAATCTGGTAATGGCGGCGCGTGCAAGTGCAGTGGAGAAAGTTTTATGTTTCAGCTTTGGCTTTGGTGGTCAAAATGCTGTGATCGCCTTGAGTAATTTCGTCTGAAGTGTTAAATAATACAGGGAATCTTTTTTTGGGAAAAGCCGAGATGCTGTTAGTTCATTCCAAAGACAGCAGCAATTATAGGAGTAATCATAGGAGTAAAGGACAAATGAGCAAGGACAGTTTAGAACAAGCGATCGCCTGGGCGTATCACCGACTGGAAAATTTATCCGCCCGTGCTAGTCATATAGGAGAACAGACGGCTTCTTTGGAATTGTTACAAGAAGCGATCGCAGAAATTGCGATTTCTTTAGAAGAATTACACGTATTAGCCGAAGAACTAACAGCACAAAACCACGAATTAGACGCTACTCGTCAACTGGTAGAAGCAGAACGTCAGTCTTACCAGGATTTATTCAATTTTGCCCCCGATGGATATTTAGTTACTGATCTCACAGGAGTGATTCAAGAAGCCAACTATGCTGCGGCTGAGTTACTCAATGTCCGCCAGTCTTATTTAATCGGTAAACCCTTGGCTGTATTTATCCATCAGACAGAACTACCTAAATTTTGCGCCTGCATTGGTAAATTACAGGAGCAGCAAGAGCAAAAAAGCACAGAAGAGTTCAGGATATTTCACAATCATGGCAAAACAGATTTTCCGGCTGAAATGACAGTTGCTTTGATTGCAGGTAATTCTGAGCCGAAAAAACTGGGCTTAAGATGGCTATTTCGGGATATTAGCGATCGCCTGCAAGCACAGCAGAAAATCCGCGAACAAGCGGCGCTGCTAGATGTAACCACAGATGCAATTCTGGTGAGAGATTTAGAAAACCAAATTTTATATTGGAACCAAGGCGCAGAAAATATCTATGGCTGGCGGGCTACAGAAGTTATGGGACAGAATGCCTGGGAACTGTTATCGCCAGAAGCTTCTCCGCAATTGGCTGTAGCACTGCCAACTGTTTCAGAACATGGTACATGGTTTGGGGAATTACGAAAAGTCACCAGAAATAACAGGCCAATCATAGTTAACAGTCGTTGGACACTCATGTATGATGCCACAGGTCAACCCAAATCGATTATGACTGTGGACACGGATATCACTGAGAAAAAACAATTAGAAAGACAGCTGCAACGTTCCCAGCAATTAGAAAGTCTCGGTACTCTTGTCAGTGCGATCGCCCATGACTTAAATGATATTCTGGCACCGATGATGACAGTGGCGCAACTGTTGCCCCTCAAACATCCCCAGTTGAGTGAAAGTTCGTTACAGATGCTCAAGTTATTAGAAACTAATACCCAACGGGGAACTAATTTAGTCCAACAAATTCAATCATTTACTAGCAACTTGACCCGAACAACTGCCACTGTCTCTGTGTCACATCTGATGAAAGAAATTAAGCGGACAAGTAAACATATATTCCCCAAATCTATTGAACTTGATATTAATATACCTTCAGACACAGACTCGGTTTTAGGAGAGCAAGCTCAACTGCATGAAGTATTGATTAACTTATTAATAAATGCTACTAATGCCATGCCTCAAGGTGGTAAAGTGCAAATTTCTACAGATAAAGCCTTAATTGATCAAAACTTTACAGAAACTCATGCTGGCACAAAAGTTGGTAACTATGTAGTCATTACAGTTACCTGTATGGGAATAGGCTTGACTCCAGAAAATTTTAATCAAAATTTCCAACCTTTTTTAACTACTAAACAGCAAGGTAAAGGTACTGCTTTGGGTTTAGCTCTAGATAATATCAATAACTACAGTGGTTTTGTGAAAGTATCTAGTCAAACAGCAGTTGAGAGGAAATTTCAAGTTTACTTACCCAGTAGTGAAAGTAGCACTCCCCCTTCAGTCAATCAACTAAAATTACCCATCGGCAACGGAGAATTAATTTTAGTTGTAGATGATGAAGTAGCAATTACGCAAATTACTAAAACCACATTAGAAATTCACAACTACAGAGTCTTAACTGCCGACAGTGGAATTGAAGCTCTTACCCTTTACACCCAGCATCAGCAGGACATTAAATTAGTATTAATGGATATGATGATGTCATCAATATCTGGGGGATGTACTATTAAAACTTTGCAAATTATCAACCCACAGGTAAAAATTGTGGCTATGAGTGGACTAGCTTCTGCTCAAGCTTTAGCACAAGGAACGGTAACGGGTATTCAAGGATTTTTAGCAAAACCTTTTACTGCGGATGAATTATTAAACTGTATAGAAAATGTACTTGTGGCGGAAATTCATCATTAGGTTTTTTCAGTTGCAGCCATTGAACCGGGACTTTTCAACTGGTAAATTGCAAACACCACATAATAAGCCACTGTAAACATGATACCAGAAAAGATTTGCCCTCCCCAAGGACCATGCCAAAAGTCAAAGGTTGATTGTCCCCAGTAAAGCACTGCTAAGACTAACACTACTACTCGCGGAATATTGAACACAATGGCGATCGCTATTCCACTGAGCATAGCCAAGCTAATACGCCACCATACCTGCTTTAAAGACAAACCTAACCAAAGACTCAGCCCAGTTAACGAAAGTGCCATATCAAAGCCAGTGCAGGGATAGGCTACTAGGACAGATTTTTCCCCAACTACAATGAAGTTTTTGGCCGCGTTGGCAGGTTGCCCAATGACCTGAAGTGCTATGCTACCGAGCCAAGCGGTGAAGCTTTCAACTACCTGGGGTTCGATGATGCTAGTAAATAGACGTTCAGCCAGGAAAACGTTATTGGGATACATACTCACTAGAATCATCAAAGAGGCTACGGGATAGCGCCAAAAGAGACTCAACCCAAAGGAACTCCAGGCTACTCCCACAACTACCAGCAGCCAAATCAACGCCTGGAGTGATACCGAGTCTCTAGAGAAGGGTAGCCAGAATGCACCACCTACGATCAGCATATGACCAATTAAGCGTTCATCACGAGAGATGGGCATTTGCCGCAAGGTGTCTCGCTGAGTCCATAATTTTTTTAGCCCGAAGTACAAAAAACCACCATTGAACAACAGGGCGGCACTACCAAAGAGAATAGTAGAAAGCAGGGTTCCTGCCCATGTTGGGAAGTACAACAGCCC
>PWQB01000530.1 GCA_003556955.1 Nostocaceae cyanobacterium CSSed10_463m | reverse complement strand
TTATGGTGGAGATGAATGAAACAGCAAATATTCTTAATCATGCTACGGCTAAATCTCTAGTATTATTAGATGAAATAGGGCGAGGAACAGCAACTTTTGATGGTCTTTCTATTGCTTGGGCGGTAGCAGAATACATCGCTGTGGATATTCGGGCGCGGACGATTTTTGCTACTCACTATCATGAGTTAAATGAATTAGCTAGTATTCTCCCTAATGTGGCTAATTATCAGGTGACGGTGAAGGAGTTACCCGACAGAATTATTTTTCTGCACCAAGTTCAGCCGGGGGGTGCTGATAAATCCTATGGTATTGAAGCTGGACGTTTGGCGGGTTTACCAGATGTGGTGATTCAACGGGCAAAACAAGTCATGGGGCAGATTGAGAAGCATAGTAAGATTGCGATGGGACTGCAAAATATTGATGAATAAAGTAGTTTGAGTTATTTAAACTACATATTTAATTCTTCTATACAATAACTTTGACTACTTTTAGTATTTTTTCAAATGTTCTAAATAGACGGCGACATTTCCCATGTTTTTGTTACATTCTTGTTAAGAATAGTTACAACCCTCTTAACACAAGGAAATATGTCTTATGGTAGTTTCAGTTGAGAAGAATGCGCCACATAAGGTTGTAATCATTGGTGGTGGTTTTGGCGGACTGTATACAGCCAAGACTCTTGCGAAAGCCAATGTTAGTGTGACTTTGATCGATAAACGTAATTTTCACCTATTTCAGCCGCTTTTATATCAAGTAGCCACAGGTACTTTATCCCCTGCTGATATCTCCTCACCATTGCGATCTGTACTCAGAAAAAGCAAAAATACACAAGTTTTGTTGGGAGAAGTAAATGATATTGATCCCAACGCGCAACAAGTTATTTTAGGTGATCAAGTCGTACCTTACGATACATTAGTAGTTGCTACAGGTGCTAATCACTCCTATTTTGGTAAAGATAATTGGAAAGACTTTGCTCCTGGCTTGAAAACTGTTGAAGATGCGATAGAAATACGTCGTCGGATATTTTCAGCCTTTGAAGCAGCCGAAAAAGAAACTGATCCCGAAAAACGCCGGGCTTTGTTGACTTTTGTGATTGTAGGTGCAGGCCCTACAGGTGTAGAATTAGCAGGTGCAATTGCAGAGTTAGCATACAAAACTCTTCACGAAGATTTCCGCAACATCAACACCTCAGAAGCGAAAATTTTACTATTGCAAGGTGGCGATCGCATTCTCCCATACATTGCCCCAGAGTTATCGAAAGCAGCAGTCAAAGCTTTGCAAAAGTTGGGTGTAATTATTCAAACTAAGGCCAGGGTGACAAATATTGAAAATGACATCGTTACTTACAAGCAAGACGATATAATCCGTGAAATCCCCGCAAAAACTGTATTGTGGGCAGCAGGTGTAAAAGCTTCCGCAATGGGGCAAATTCTGTCAGAAATTACAGGTGTAGAGTGCGATCGCGCCGGACGTGTGATGGTAGAACCAGACTTGACTATCAAGGGTTATAAAAACATTTTTGTGGTGGGAGATTTAGCCAACTTCTCTCATCAAGGTGATAAACCCTTACCTGGTGTTGCACCCGTAGCTAAACAACAAGGAGAGTATGTAGCTGCACTCATTCAAAGACGGCTTTATAGTCATACTTTGCCACCATTTCATTACAACGACGTGGGTAGTTTGGCGATGATTGGGCAGAATTTAGCTGTGGTAGACTTAGGATTCCTCAGACTCAAAGGTTTCATTGCTTGGGTATTTTGGCTAGTAATTCATATCTACTTCTTAATTGAGTTTGATACTAAATTAGTAGTCGTAATTCAATGGGCATGGAATTATATCACTCGGAATCGTCGCTCTAGATTGATTACAGGTAAAGAAGCTTTTATGGAAGGCAAAACTGTTAATCCTATGAGCAATTATCAGACTCCTGAAAAGAAGCAGCCAGCCAATATCTAGAGTTTTTCTTTATAGCTAGTACCACCGCATTCAACTTGATCGACAGATCCGCCTTTGTTCTGATATCATGTCCGTTAAATCACCCACAATAAAAAGTTTGTAGTGGGGACTTGAGTCCCCAAAACCATCACTTCATTACTGACTACAAACTCATATTTTGAGTAGGGACGGGTATAGCTACGCCACGTCAGATATCAGAGATATGTTTATACCATTTCCCGATGAAGCTGCATTTAATTAAGCTCATCCAAAGACGCATCAGCATGACAAAGAAATGGTAAATAGGTCAACATAATTAAACATAAAACCTTGATGATATAGATCCCCGACTTCTTTAAGAAGTCGGGGATCTGGGTATTAAACCTTGTCCATCATGAAAAGTGGAATTGTTGTCATTGCGACGTAAGGAAGCAATCTCACCATCTTGACTAAAAACTACAGTTCTCAAAGTAGACAAGGTTTAGTGGACTGTTAATTTTTCAATTTTACACGCCTCTGCTTTCAAGCAGAAAAACCAAAAAACTTATTCTTGTTGAATCAAGAGTTAACACTTTTGACTTTTGACTTTTGACTTTTGACTTGTAAAACCCTCACCTACCGCGATCGCGTTCTAAATCGGCGATCACTTTTTGTAAATACCACTCATCTGACATCCCCGGATGGGATACTTGCTGTTGATCAATTAATCTTTGCGCGATTTCCCAATATCCCCCTACTAGCCGTAAAAGTCGCTGACGCAATAAACTATAGTTTTGCTGTTTTGATTCTGGGCTAGATGTTTGGATATTTTGCAACCTATTTAATACTTGATGGTAATTTTCCCAATCTTCTTGTTCACAAAAAATACTCACCGCTTGTTGATAATCGGCTATAGCCTTTTGCATTTCTTCTAAACAAGAATAAGCAATACCACGATGATAGTATGCTTGAGGATTTTGGGGGTTAATTTGTAAAGCTTGGTTGTAATCTTGAATCGCATCGAGATAATTACCAGCTTTCCTGTAGGCGTTACCTCTAGCAACATATACTAAAGCATCTTGGGGTTGAATTTTGATCGCTTGGTTAAAATCTGCGATCGCACCTTGATCATCCCCCAAAAGTGAACGGGCTTTACCACGATTTCGATAAATAGCCACATCGGTACAATTGAGATATAATGCTTGGTTAAAATCTGCGATCGCATCTTGATATTTTCCCATTTTGCAGTGGATCACCCCACGACAGCAATAAGCTTGGGCATCTTGCGGATCAGCTTGTAAGATCCAGTTTACATCAGCGATCGCCTCACGGGTATTTCCTGTCTCGGCTTTTTCTAATAGCTGGGTAAAATATGCGTTGGTTGATAATATCGGTGTATTAGTAGAAATACTTGACTGTACAACAGGTTTTGATTTTGGTTGTAACTGTTTAATATTTTCCATACACAGACGACAATTTTCAGCGTCCTTTTGTGCTAAATATAATTCTGCGGCTTTTTTAAAATTAGCGATCGCATCAGAAATAAAACCCTGTTTCCGTCGAATTATCCCCCGCAGGTTATAAGCAGGCGCATAATGATAATTGAGGCGAATCGCCATATCCACATCACTTAAAGCCCCCGGTAAATTCTTCAACTCTACCCTAGCCAAACCCCGACAATAATACGCCTCCATACTCCCAGGACTCAACCTCACAGCTTCTGTATAATCCGCAACAGCTTTGTGAATATCCCCTGAGTGATAATAAGCCAAACCCCGTTGTAAAAAAGCATCAGCAAAATAAGGTGTCCATTCTAAAGAATGGCTAAATTCCTCAATAGCGCCAGCATAGTCTTTTTCCTTAGCCTTTTTCAGTCCTTGATTGTAAAATGCGTCACTCATAGTTAACCCAACCAGATAGACATCCCATTCCTATGTTAAATATTCAACCTAAATTTAGCTAATTCCCAAACTTCAATTTATTTCTTCTCTCCGCGTCTTGGCGTACTTGGCGGTTAAATAAAAAATGAAAATTAGAACCATCACCACAGGAATCACACTTACATCTCCCCAATCTACCGATAAAATCAAAAAAGCCCATGAATTTAACCAAAAAGCCAAAGAAATATTTGCACAACAAGGATATGAAGTGCAAACAACTAGAATTACC
>PWQB01000498.1 GCA_003556955.1 Nostocaceae cyanobacterium CSSed10_463m | reverse complement strand
ATCCCCGAAACAGGAAAAGAGGCAGGGGGGCAGGGAGCAGGGGGCAGGGGGGAAGAGGCAGGGGGGCAGGGAGCAGGGGGCAGGGGGGAGGAAGAGGGTTCTGAGTCTTTGGTTGCTGCTCCCCATCTTTGGGTGATTTCTTGCTGGACAGTTATCGGTAAACTAGCAAAATACTTTTGATAATCTGCACCGGAAACATCTTGCAGCACAGGCCGCCAATCTCTACCTTCAGGATCATTCGTTACGCCAGTGGTGAGACGTTGAATTAATTCATCACCGTGAATCGGGGGATTTTCCACCACATACCCAGCCGATTGTAAAGCTTTAATTATTTCCACACAACTGGCTGGCGTGTCCAATCCTACGCCATTGGCTAACCTGCCATTGCGATTGGGGTAATTTGCCAAAATCAGGGCAATGCGGCGCTCCTGGGGTGGCTTAGAACGCAGGTTTATCCAATTAGCTGCTAGTTCAGCCACAAACTCAATGCGATCGCTCACTGGTTCATAAACCACCACATCTGTTTCCAAGTCAGAATCTCGCGTTTGTAACGTCTTAAAAGACACAGCACGAGTAATAATCCGTCCATCTACCTCTGGTAGCGCCACATTCATCGCCATATCACGAGGAGAAAGCCCTTGTAATTGTGACTCCCACTGTTCCACACCACCGCCACTGAGAATAACTTGGAACACCGGCACATTTAATTTTTGCCACAAGTCGAGCTGGGGTGCTTCTGTTTCCAACCGCGCCAGAGAAAAACTCGTGGTATTGAGCAGTACGCCAATTTGAGGGGAGTCTTTGGGCTGGAAAAACTCACTTAATTCTGCTTGGACATCAGGATCACGCAACGAAGACACAAACACAGGTACAGGCTGTAAATTGCGCTTCTCTAAAGCTGTACACAAAGCGTCAATTACCTGCGTATTCCCAGATAAATAATGCGCGCGGTAAAACAGAATCCCAACTTTAGCCGATGAGGAGAATGAGCCAGAAACATCGCAGGGTAAGCTCAACATTTCCCCCCCTGCACCCCTTCGACTGCGCTCAGGGCAAGCCTGCCCCCCTGCCTCTTATACAACCCAACACGGGGAACCCCTTGCGGTGCTTGGGGTTGAAAGGAAGTCTTCAGACAAGTATCAGAGATAAATTGCAAAGCGTTAACAATATTTTCCACTCCGCCTTCCCGGAAATACTGTAAAACTTGATTAACAGCACTCAAGGGCAAAGTAGATTGAGAAATTAATTCAGGATCAAGACCGTCGTCCCCAGGCATTACAATAAGAGTGGTACCCTGACGTTGTACAATTTCTTGCACTACTTCTAAACCATAAGCCCAATAAGAACGTCCTCCTAATAGGCGTAAAATAATCACTTGGGCAGATTCTAAAACTTGTTCACCATAAGAATCTATACTTATTTGTTGTTGTAACTGCAACAAACTAGCAACTCTGATGGCTGGAAATGTTTCAGGTAATTTAGGGACGGCTGCTGCTAAAGTTTGAATGTCAGTATCCGCAGCAGTAATGAAGACAAAAGGAGCTGGAGTTTGTTCTAAAAAAACTAAACCTTCTGATTGATTCCATCCGCCCGGTGTAGCACTGATACGATGCATAATCTTGTATTACTGTTTTAAACTGTTGGTTAGAAAACATTAGCATTGAGCAACTTATTACCAGACCTTTGAAAATGCTTAGTTCTCCTGATTTGAGTTTTTCTCGAAACTTGCCTTTAGTTGTATTTAATCAGCTGGGGGAATTGTTACAACAGATAACTCAAGTAGTAGGAACTACGGCACTGGTAATCACAGAAGCTGTATTAGTTAGGGTAGATATACCCGTAGAGTGGCAAAGTCAAAGGTTTACGCTGGTGATTTCTGAGCAGTTTAGCGCACTTTTGATTGGTCAGCAGAAGCAGGAGGAAGGAGAAAAATACCCAGCCTTAAATACTAGTTTGACATTTAACTCCGAAGCGATCGCTGTATTTGTCTCCCAAGTCAGAGACTTATTTGAGAATGATTCCTGCACTCATCAAAATTTGGAACGCTATCGTCAAGCTGTCAAACCGAATGATCTTCAGATCCAAACTCAGTTTACACTGTTGTTATTAGAGTATCTTTTACCACAAGACAATGAGGAAACTACAGAATCTCAAGTTAATTCCTGTCAGCCTGTGGAAGATGCCCTTAAAAATAGAGTGCAGCGCGAAAAACTGTTAAATCAGGTAACCAGCCAAATTCGCCAAAGCTTAGATTTGCCAGTAATTATGGCGACAGCAATTGCTCTAGTCCGGGAGTTTTTGGAATTAGACAGGTTAGTAGTATATAAATTGAATCCTGCCAAAGTCAATAGTCAACAGTTGACCGTTAACGCTCAAAACATATCTTTAGATGGTTATATTGTTCACGAAGCTCGCGCTGAAAATACCATTTCATCGTTACTGTATCCCCAGGAAACAGCTGGCTTTGTGCAAAATTTCACCAGTTGGGAAAAGTATCGCCAAGGATTTACTTTAGTTGTTGATGATGTGGAAAAAACTTATGCTCTGGAAGAGTGTTTGTTGAATTTTTTCAGAAATAGCCAAGTTAAGGCGCAGGTGGTAGTACCAATTATTTTTGAACAACAGTTGTGGGGGCTGCTGATTGCTCATCAATGTTATAATCCACGACAATGGACTGAAAATGAGAAAAGTTTATTAACTGCCATAGCTGAACAATTAGCGATCGCTATTCATCAAGCTGAGTTAATGCAATCTCTCCAAGACGCTACCCGTACCCTCACCGCCGAAAAACAAACTCTCGAAAAACGCGTCATTGAGCGGACAATGGCTTTGAGAGAGGCTTTACTGGCTGCTGAAGCTGCTAGTCGCCTCAGAAATGAATTTCTCGCCACCATCAGTCATGAATTGCTTACGCCTTTAACTTACGTAATTGGAATGTCTTCAACCTTGTTACGTTGGCCTTTGGGCGAATTGAGTAAACGTCAACGGGATTATCTCCAGACAATTCATGATAGTGGAGAACATTTATTAGAATTAATTAACGACATCCTCGATTTATCACAAATTGAAGCGGGGAAAACAGTATTAAATATTACCTCATTTTCTTTAACGGCAACAGCCAAAAGTTCCATAGAGTCTTTATTAAAAAAAGCCCAGAGTAAACAAGTTAATCTGCAACTAGATTTACAAATCGATCCTCGACGCGATATTTTTACTGCTGATGCCGGACGAGTAGAACAAATTCTGTGGAATCTGTTAACTAATGCTATTAAGTTTACCCCAGAAGGTGGCAGTGTCACCTTGCGAATTTGGGTAGAAGATAATACGGCTATTTTTCAAATTGAAGACACAGGAATTGGCATTCCTGAAGCACAATTGCCATTAATGTTTGAAAAATTTCAGCAACTCGATACACCCTACCGTCGCAGCTACGAAGGTACTGGACTAGGTTTAGCTTTGACTAAACAACTTGTCGAACTACATCGGGGTCGAATTGAAGTAGAATCAACTGTAGCTATTGGTTCAGTTTTTACTGTATGGATACCCAATTGTGAGGGCTGAGTGGGGAGACGCGATGAATCGCGTCTGTACAAGAAAGGGTTATTTACGCCGAATTGTACTAGATTTATCTGTGGGTCGAACCAAAATCTAAAATCTAAAATCTAAAATCTAAAATTGTATGACAGTCGGGTTGCAAAGAAAACGGGTGGTTGTTGTCGGTGCTGGTTGGGCGGGTTTAGGTGCAACTCACCATTTGGCAAAACAAGGGTATGATGTCACACTTTTGGAAGCTGGTTCCTATCCTGGTGGATTAGTCGCCGGCTGGAAAACTACAGAGGGAAAATCTGTAGAAGCTGGGATTCACGGCTTTTGGTATCCTTACATAAATATTTTTTCCCTGATTAATGAATTAGAAATTAATCCCTTTACTACCTGGACTCGTTCCGCCCAATATTCGCCTGCGGGGTTGGAAGTTGAATCACCAATTTTTCAAGATTTACCGCGATTACCTTCGCCTCTAGGTACTTTTGTTTACACTCAATTTCAACGCTTACCTTTAATTGACCGCATCAGCGCTTTGCCTT
>PWQB01000258.1 GCA_003556955.1 Nostocaceae cyanobacterium CSSed10_463m | reverse complement strand
CAATACCTACCTCCCACAGCACCTTGGGGTAGTATGTTTCTACCAGCTTAGTTCTACCCAATGTCCTAGCTGAATTAGTCGCCCGGCCTAAACCGCGACCGATTGGGCTACGTACATTTCTCCAATTTTCCTCAAACTGATGGAGGATAAAGTCTTCGGGGGGTGAAGCTTCGGCACGAGATGCAAAACTATCTATCCGTTCTTGCACAATGTCTGGGTAACTGACCATTGCAATTCCCAGAATCAGGGCAAGTCCTATTGCCATTGGGATAAAGCGTTTTAGGTTACGAATTTGGCCAGTCAGTATTAGCAAGAGTATAAAACAAACTGGCACTAGGGCTAAGGCAATTCTCTGTCCAGAGACCACGGCATTGATAAAAACCGTTGCCAAAGAACCTAAACCTAATAACCGCCAAATAACTGAAGGGTCAGCAAAACCTGTGGCAAAGCCAAAAAAGGTGCTAGAAATCAAAAACCATGCCCATTGCCAAGGGGCGACAAAGGTTCCTGGTAAGCGAATTACTCCCTGACTAGGACTATAAAGTAGAGAGCCACCAAAATAACACCGTGCGTCTACTGTTGCTTTAAATAAATCGCCTCCTGATAAATTTCTCGTACCTTCACATATTCCAGTTAGTAGTAATATGTATTGAATGATTCCTAGGGTACAACAGGTTAATATAAGTACAACCTGTAAGCGTGATAAAAATAGAAAGTCTTTTTTATTTTGAATTAAATAGTAAGCACAACTAATTAATGGCACATAACCCAAAAATACTTTTAGTCCCAGAATGCCCATAGCTATGGGCATTTCATCGGGTGGTTTTTCCAGGAGTCCCACAGGGGGAGGACTGAACTGTTGTCCACCATTGATAAATATCAGAGTTAGTAGGCAACAACTAAATAAAATCAATAGGGGAGTTTTAATAGCTTTGGGAATTATTAGAGGTAATCCTTGTTTGCGGCAAGTTTGCCAAAATGCAATCAAAGCAGGAAAGTAAAAAGCATCTTTCGCCAATTGCAGAACGGGACTATTGCCAATGTAATAGACGACTGTACCTGCAAATGGCATATAAATTAGAAAAGCAAACAAAGCCTGGCGAGGATATTTGTAGCAAAAGGACATGATCAGGATTCCTAACACACCAGGCACTGCTAACTTAATTCCACCGACAAAAAACAGTAAAATACCAAACAAGACGCTGGTTAAGCCGGCGGCGTTAAGCAAGTTGGTAAATTCTTTACGTGCTTGAGCAGCTTTACGCTTCTGGGCTAATCGTTCTTTGAGGCTCGAAATATTAGTTTCTTTTGTATCCTGTTTTTTTGAGTTTTTCGATTTCCGGGATTTTGACTTTAATATCGGCATAAACAAAAAGTCATATTTTATACTGTATTAAATTAAATTTAGTATAAACTACTTCAGCTAAATTTCTATTTGACTGTAAATAATATTACCTTAAATTTTATATCTAGTTAAATATTCTATTGCTCAGATGATGAATTGCAAAGGTGACAGCTTCTGCATTTGAACCCCGTCTGTTCATTTGCAAAAGCTGTAATTCCCAACTTAGACTGCCAGGTGTTGCTGGACTTGAGATACTAATTCATTTGTCCAGTGGTTAGCTAGATCAGCACTAGCCGCTTCTACCATGACTCTGATCACTGGTTCTGTACCAGAAGCCCTGACTAATATTCTCCCAGAATCACCCATTGCCGTTTCAGCTTGGGCGATCGCCTGTTGTACTGGTATACAATCTTGCCAATTTAAGCGGCGATCGCGATCAATAACTCGGACATTACGCAAAAACTGAGGATAAGTTTGAAAGCTTTGATCTACCATTTCGCTGAGGGGTACACCAGCCTCTTTGACTAAAGCTGCTATGTGTAAGGCTGTTAATAAGCCGTCACCAGTAATAGCATAATGGCGGCAAAGAATATGGCCAGATTGTTCACCGCCTAGCATTCCCCCAGTTTTGATCATTTCTGCCTGGACGTATTGATCGCCCACCGCAGTCCGAATTAAGTTTCCACCCTGTTTTTGCCAAGCCCTCTCAAAGCCTAAATTGGCCATGACTGTGGAAACAATTAGGTTATCTGGTAGCTGTTGCTGTTGTTGTAGGTGTCTTCCCCATAAGTAAAGAATGTAATCACCATCTACCTGCCTACCAGTATGATCTACAGCTAAGACGCGATCAGCATCACCATCAAAGGCAAAACCCACATCGGCATTATTTTCCTTGACGGTGGCTTGCAAAATTCCTAAATCAGTAGAACCACAATTAACGTTAATGCGATCGCCATCATCTTGATTATGTAAGCAGATTACCTCTGCCCCCATTTGAGTAAAGACTTGTGGTGCTAACCCCACTGCTGCACCAAAGGCTAAATCTAAAACAATTTTTAGCCCTTGAAGATTCACCGTTTCCTGTAAGGATTCTTTCAAGGTTTGGCCGTATTGACTGACTAATTCCCCACGGGAATAATGCCGTCCACAATGACTGACTTTACCTGGAACTGTATGCCCCCGTAATCCCGCCTCAATTTCTGCTTGCAATGCTGGAGATAACTTTGCACCATTACCATTAAAAATCTTAATGCCGTTATCTGCTGGCGGGTTATGACTAGCAGAAATCATCACTCCACCGATGGCTTCACTGACGCTGGTTAAATAAGCGACGGTGGGAGTGGGACATAAACCCAAATACCAAACCTCTACCCCAGCTGCTGTTAAGCCTGCACTTAAAGCCATGGCCAGCATATCACTAGAGTTGCGGGAATCTTGTCCTAGAATGACAGGCCCTGTTTGGCAACTATGATTTCGCAAAACCATACCCGCCCAGAAACCTACTTGTAATGCTAAGGGCGCATTCAGTAATTCTCCGACTTCTCCACGAATGCCGTCTGTACCAAACAAGGTATTTGTTGGTAGTGCAACTAAGTTAGGCGCAAAACTGCCCTGTAAACTTTTGCCTGTTTTGTGAGATTCGGGCTGAGAACTACCTCGAATCTCGCCTTGGCTTTTCCTTATAGATGTCACCATAACTTTAAATTCCCCACACCATGACGTTGACAAATATAAATATCACTGTACACATTCGTTCAGTAATTTCAACTGAGCTAACTGTTTACCTGTAATATATACTTGTTTTTATTTCACAGATCAGCTTAATACATAATTTTAAGTAAAATTACTGAAATTATTGACTAAGGATTGTTAGTATTGTATGTAACAAGTTTTTTTTTAGTATCTGATTGGTGGCAATTAAAATCTTCCCGATGATAGTTATTAAGGGCGATTCAGCAAGTTGTTCACAGGCTGCAAAGCTATGAATGTGATAATTTTACGGCGATATCGAAGGGACAACTCAAATTTAGCTGAGAATAAAAATTGCCAGAAATGTTCTCAATGGAGAACTCCATTACTGAGCATTATTGACGTTTTCATCAGCGCATAAGTGCAGACAACTTAAAAAATTTTAATATAACTTCTCATCAAATAGTTTTAATCTAACTTTTTAATGGCATTTTTTAGCCATTCATAAATCCTAACTTCGGCAGTTAACCTTTTAAGTAGAGAAATTTAGTATGAGCAGCAATTTAGCCAACAAATTACGTCTAGGTACTAAAAAAGCCCACACAATGGCAGAAAACGTGGGTTTTGTCAAGTGCTTTTTAAAAGGTGTAGTTGAGAAAAACTCCTACCGGAAATTAGTTGCTAATTTTTACTTCATCTACTCTGCGATGGAAGAGGAGATGGAAAAGCACCATCAACACCCAATTATCGCCAAAATTAACTTTCCGCAACTCAACCGCAAGAAGACTTTAGAGCAAGACTTGAGTTACTATTTTGGTGCTAACTGGCGGGAACAAATTAAACTATCGCCAGCAGGTGAAGCTTATGTGCAACGCATCCGCGAAATTTCGCAAACAGAACCAGAATTATTAATCGCCCATTCCTATACTCGTTATTTGGGTGATCTTTCCGGGGGTCAAATCCTCAAAAATATTGCAGTCACAGCGATGAACTTATCTGAGGGACAAGGTACTGCTTTCTATGAATTTGCAGATATTACGGACGAGAAGGCATTT
>PWQB01000666.1 GCA_003556955.1 Nostocaceae cyanobacterium CSSed10_463m | reverse complement strand
TGGGGGTTTCAACCTCCGGCGGGTTATGTGTACTATCAGATGGGGGTTTCAACCTCCGGCGGGTTATGTGTACTATCAGACGGGGGTTTAAACCTCCGGCGGGTTATGTGTACTATCAGATGCGGGTTTCAACCTCCGGCGGGTTCTGTGTACTAATTTTGCAAATACCAAGCTTGTAATGCCAGTCTTTGAACTTCACGCCAGGGGATATTATGCTTGCGAGCTAAGTCTGCACAATCTTCATATTCTGGCTGGATATTCACAATAGATTTATCTTGTTCTTGTCCTTTCCATGCTACCTTAACGCGGACTTGACCGTATTCAATTTTTACTGATTGAATTTCCCGTTGTAGAATGGCGCGTTGTTGGGTACTGCGGCGAATGCCTAAAGTTGTGGTTTCACGAAATAAAACTGCTTCACAAGCCATTAAATTCTGGGGATGACAGATGACAGTCAATAAAATTCCTGGTCGGGACTTCTTCATTCCTATAGGCTGGGTAAAGACATCCACCGCACCCACAGCAAACAAAGTTTCAAAGACATAGCCGATGGCCTGGGGATTTAAATCATCAATTTGGGTTTCAAGTACAGTGATAGTTTCTAAATTGGGATCGATATCTTCATAATTATTAGCGCCATCCCCCAGCCAAAGACGTAATATATTAGGGATAGGTAAATTGATAGTTCCGGCTCCCAGTCCTATTTGTTTAATGGCCATTGGTGGAGGTGAACCAAAATCTCTAGTTAATGTAGTAGCGATCGCCGCCCCTGTTGGTGTTACGAGTTCCCGATCAATGCCATTACTATAAACTGGACAACCCCGCATTTCCCACAATTTCAATACGGCTGGTACTGGTACAGCCATTTCACCGTGGGCGGCTCGCACTGTTCCCCCACCTGTGGGCAATGGTGAACAGTATAGTAAAGGTAATCCCTGATGATTGCTATCAATCCCTAACCAATCTAAGCCCAAGCAAGTACCCACAATATCCACAATGGCATCAACAGCGCCCACTTCATGAAAATGAACCTTTTCTGGCGCAATGCCGTGTACTGCCCCTTCTGCCACGGCTAACTGTCGAAATACTGCCAAACTCCAGGCTTCTACCCGTGATGGCAATTCGGCTTTGAGGATCATTTTTTCAATTTCTGGCAGATGGCGGCCGTGATGGTGACTATGTTCGTGGTGGTGGTGATGGTGGTGAACTAAATCTACATGGACTTTCGTAGCCTGCTGACCATGACGTTGCACAAGTTCGACTCTCAGCTGATATTCTGGGGCAATTCCCAATTTATTGAGTTTTTCGGTTAAGTATTCTATGGGAACACCCAGACTAACCACAGCCCCTAGACACATATCACCAGAAATTCCCGTCGGACATTGAAGATAAGCAACTTTAATCATATAGATAAGTAAATCAACTTTATTGTTAGACTTTGCACGATGATTTCAATGTAAGTTATCGCCTATTTCCGAAAGCGGCTCATCTGTCGGTGAAAATATGTGTAACCAGGAATTTTATATTTTCCCTGAAATCCACAGTTTCCCACCTCCCATTCAGAACTTGCTATGGCAAAAATTTTCGTTGTCCATCCTGATAATCCCCAAACTCGCCGTATAGAGGAAATAAAGTCAGCGCTCTCCAGTGGCGCAGTTATGCTCTACCCTACAGACACAGTTTATGCTATTGGTTGTGATTTAAATGCCAAGTCGGCAGTGGAAAGGGTGCGGCAAATTAAACAGTTAGCTAATGATAAACCACTGACATTTCTGTGTCCCTCTCTATCCAATGTGGCAACTTATGCCTCTGTCAGTGATACAGCTTATCGGATTATGAAACGCTTGATACCAGGGACTTACACGTTTTTACTGCCCGCTACAAAGTTAGTGCCGCGACTAGTACAAAGTCCCAAGCGAAAAACCACTGGGATTCGTGTACCAGACCATCCGGTGTGCTTGGCATTACTAGCAGCGTTGGAAAATCCGATTATTTCAACTTCAGCACATTTACCACCAGATGATGAATCAGTAAAGCTAGATTTAGAACCTAGACTATCACGGGTGGAGCTATTTGATCGTTGGGATAACTTAGTAGATGTGATTATAGACACTGGTGAGGAACCGACTTATGAGGTGTCTACGATTTTGGATTTGACGGGGGACGAACCGATGATGACAAGACGGGGTTTAGGTTGGGAAGCAGCAGCAGCGTGGATATAATCAACCAATATCTCAGGCATCTCCTTGATTTTCGGGTAAATGTCATAAAAAGGCTCCAGTTTTGAAATCGTCATATTTAACAATATCTGGCCGTGGTAAAACAGAATGGCGATAAATGTGGATAGAACAAGTCTTTTCACCACTTTTAAGGCGTGGTAGAAATCTATGTGTCATACTCAATGTGGTTGCTTGTACAAAAAGCGACACACTAAATTCCCTATAACTGTTTAAATTGCGTACAGTCTTAAATATATGAGCAGTGCTGGCGGTGGGTTTTGAGAATGCTAAATACTTCTCCAGCCAAGGCTGGCCTCATTCGCTGTATCTGCGTTGTAGTTACGGTGCAATACCACACTCAAAGAAAAGTTATGAAAGCGAACCTTGTAAATCTACCAACTTCTCAATCCGTTTTTTTCTGTGATGTTTCACCAGACCAATTACTAGCGGATAATCATAATAGCTTGAGACAACTGCTCTATAGAGAAATGCGATCGCAAGTCAAGGCGACATCTGAGTGTATACAAGCTGTATCACAACGCATAGCTACAGAAGTTAAAAGAATATGTGATAAAAGTTCCCGCATCCAACAATCTGGGGAAATTGAATCATGGCAAGTGAATTTAGCCAAGCATCGCTTGCAAAAGTGCCTACATTACTACAAACTTGGTTCTAGACGAGGCAGAGTGGAATTACATAGTACTTTAGGTGCTATGGTTTACCGCCACGTCACTACTTCTGGCTCAGAGTTGGGGTTTAATGCTCGTTACAGTCTGATTGAGGATTTTCTGCAAGCGTTTTATATTGAAGCTATCAAAGCTTTCCGCCGGGAAAATGAACTTCCAGAAGATTATCAGCCCCGGACTCAGTTGGAGTTAGCAGAATACATTGCTTTTACAGAACAATATGCCAAACGCCGGATTAATTTACCTGGTGGCAATAATCAGCAATTGATTATTCTTCGCGCCCAAGGTTTTGCCCGTCGTCAGCCCCAGGAAACCACTGTGGATATTGAAATGGCGGTGGAATCAGCTAAAAGTGAAGAAGCGGAATCTTACCAACGTAATTCAGCAGTGCAGCAAATCCGGTCGCAAATGGTTGCCCAAACTAACTTTGATCCTTCAGAAGAATCAGAACGCGATCGCGTCATTGCGGAATTGGCAAAATACTTGGAATCTCAAGGTCAATCTGACTGTGTAGACTACTTGACTTTGAAGTTACAAGACCTCTCCGCCCCAGAAATTGACCAAATTCTGGGTTTAACTAGCCGTCAACGCGATTATCTGCAACAGCGTTTTAAATACCACGTCGAAAAATTTGCGAAAAATCACCATTGGCAATTGGTTCATCAATGGTTAGGCGCGGGTTTAGACCAAAAGCTAGGTTTAACTTCTGCACAATGGGAAAATTTTGTCAGTGTTTTATCTGCTGAACAGCAACAAATTTTACAGTTAAAACTTGGACGACACAGTGATCAGGCGATCGCTAAAACTATCAAATGCACACCCAAACAACTACAAAAGCGTTGGACTCAAATGCTAGAACTAGCATGGGATATCCGTAATGGTCATCATGATGCTCAAGCCAGTTAAAACTGAGGGCTGATTACAAACTCTATAAATTGCTTTTATACCAGGAAGCCATCATATCCATGAGAAACAAATACAGCAAACAGTAAATAGGCATAGCATTTCCCACCCTTTTAAATCTGATACTAGCCTCTACATCTGTGATTAATGTCAGCCGTTGATCATAGTTGACTCGCACCGGACTGAAGTCACGGTGATTCAAACTGTTGCTACGAACGAGGCTAAAGCCATCGTTCTTCGCTTTTTACAGTTATTCTTCCAGAGAAAAACTCTCTGTGGGACAG
>PWQB01000468.1 GCA_003556955.1 Nostocaceae cyanobacterium CSSed10_463m | reverse complement strand
TCTTTGTGGTATTGCTTTCATCAAAGATACATTGATCGCCATTGATACTATTAAAGGGCATTTACTGGAGATTGACCCCACCTCTGACAACAGCACAATTCTCAACCCCCATAAAGTTAGGGAATTTTGTGATGTTGCAGGTTTAGCAGTGTGGTCAGATTCTCTATGGGTAACCCGTGAAAACAGTGTTTATCTGTCTAAACTCTCTTCTTTAGCTTTAGAGCATTTTGTCACCTTACCTTATCCTGCTAATGGCGTTGCTGTATGGGAATCTACAGTTTATGTGAGTTGCCAAAAGCTGGGCAGTATTTTGGTTTTTGATGGTAATACGCGCAAAGAAATTACTAGGTTTTATGCACCTGGGGTAGGTGTGGAAAATTTGGCAGTCAGCACTGATACTCTTTGGGTTTGCGATCGCACAGAGCAAACAGTCTATGCTATGGACAGAGGCACTGGAGAAATTAATTTCAGTGTATTAACGCCATTTGAGTGTCCCACAGGTATTGCCATACATACCAATGAAGAGACAGGCAAAGAAACCTTATTTGTGGCTTATGCTTCAGAAGAGCCTTATATTCGGGATAACCCCAATGCTGATCCTAGTCATGAACTAACATTCCGCGATCGCACATTTATCCATCCTCTACATTACCATCACGAACCCGATAAACAATACGCCTTATCTAACGGCTATCTGATTGAAATGTCCTATGCTGAGGAAATTGCACCTTTAGACGAGGTGTATTTACCCGATGTAGAGTGGCGCATTGCCTTACCCTCAGAAACTGAACGTCAAAAGTTAAAACACATTGAACCCATTGGTATCCCTTTTACAGAAGAAGTCATAGATGGGCAACGTGTAGCCCTCTTTAAATTTGATGCCCTCACTCCTGGCGAAAGGCATATATTTGGCTGGAAAGCCCTGTTAGAAGTGCGCGGAATTAAGTATCGCATCACCCCGAAAGATGTAGAAAATGCGCCGGAAATATCGCCAGAATTTAAAAGTCGCTACCTAGTAGATGACGACGATTTAGCAATGGATACTGAAATTGTGCGTCGTGCTGCCAATGAAGCCATTGGGACAGAAACTAATTTGCTGCGGAAAATGTACAATATCCGCAACTACGTTTATGACGAGTTATCCTATGGCATTAAACCCTACATAGACACCCCTGATTTGGTCTTAGAAAGGGGGATTGGCTCTTGTGGCGAGTATGTAGGCGTTTTACTAGCTTTATGTCGCTTAAATGGCATTCCCTGCCGTACAGTCGGGAGATATAAATGTCCCCCCCAAGGCGAACATCAAGGAGTACCGTTGCAACCAGATTTTAACCACGTTTGGTTAGAGTTTTACATACCTGGTTTTGGTTGGTTACCAATGGAATCTAATCCTGATGACGTGGGTAACTATGGGCCGTACCCCACACGCTTTTTTATGGGTTTATCCTGGTATCACATTGAAATTGGCAAAGGCATCACCTTTGAAAGCCTAAGCAGTCAAGGTACAAGACTGACGAAAGAAGACCTGCCTTTAGGTGACTTGGCAATCAATCACATTCGCTTTACAATTCTTAAAGAATTACCGCCATTTAGTCATTAGTCATTAGTTATTTGGTCATTGGTCATTGGTCATTGGTCATTGGTCATTGGTCATTGGTCATTGGTTATTGGTCATTGGTCATTGGTCATTGGTCATTGGTCATTGGTTATGGAAAAATTGGGTAGATACTGCAATAGACATCTCTGATAATTAAATGTGCGTGGTTTGAAACCCTGGTAGAGACGTTCCGCCGGAACGTCTCTACAATATTTTTCAACATCCTCTAATGTTTCCTATTAGTTTTTAAATTGGGTAATGGGTGTGAATAAGATGTCTTTTCAGCAAATTCACAAATTGAGTTAAAAGGGCAGAAACGGCAATGTTTACCAGGATTAGGCGGAAATATTTGACTGAAATTACTGGTTTTTTCTTGATATCTTTGTAAATCGTATTGATGCTTTTTGGCAATATTGGCTAAATCTAACTTCAAAGATTCTAATTCCCGATTATTCAGACTAATTAAATCTGATTTTTTACACATTTCCAGATTATAAAATGATGCCACCGCTTGTCGTTTGGGATAAAGATAACGCGCCGCTAGTAAATAAACTAATGCCTGTCGGCGGTCAAAGGCAGACTTACCAGTTTTAAAATCTAAAATATGCAAAGTCTGGTCAGATTCCCAAAATACACAGTCCATAGCTGCGTATAAGCGGAAATTAACAGCTTCCTGTTCTACAAAAATTGGTTTGGGAAAGCCTTCATCTCCCCGTGTTAATTGGACAATATGTTTATTTAACAGTAATGGGGCATTATGATATTTTTGCAAAATTTGCCGCACGCGCTGTTGGACTTCTTCAGTAGAGTGGCTTAATTTTAATAACTGGGCAACTCGATCTACACCGTCTGATTGGTTTAACAGATGTCTATTATGATGGAATTCATAAACACCTTTTTGGGCGAGGATACCAATCCTTTGGGGTGCAGTAGCCTTACCTAGCATCGCTTTAACTTGTGGTTCATGTTGACGTGCTTTAATAAACCCCCTTCTCATCTGGCAGTGCCAACGTTCTTGTCCTGTTGCTGGGGCGACTAAAGACCAAAGGTGATAACTGGCAAAAGGTCGATTAGTTAATGACATTGCTCAATATCAGTGAGAAAAAATACGTTAGGGGATACTTGCGGCTACGCACGCTTTAGGGGAAGCTTCCTATAGTATTCAAGATATTCGGGAGAAAGTGGTAACAATGAGCGCTAGTAGCAATTCCAGTAAAATAAAATTTGGTACTGACGGTTGGAGAGGAATTATAGCCGATGATTTTACTTTTCCCAATGTGCGGAAAGTAACAAGGGCGATCGCAAGTTACCTCGAAACAGCCTATACAAAAGATAGACCGGTTCTTATTGCCTACGATACTAGGTTTTTGGCTGATCAGTTCGCTCAAACAGCAGCTGAAGTCTTGGCAGACTTGGGTTGGACTGTAAAAATTACTGATCGGGATTGCCCTACACCAGTAATTGCATACAACGCCCGACTGTTAAACTCGGCTGGGGCTTTGATGTTTACTGCCAGTCATAATCCAGCACCTTACTGTGGAATTAAATATATCCCTGATTATGCTGGGCCTGCCACTCCAGAAATTACTGATACCATTGTGGCGAACATTGAAAGTGCCTCGGATGCGCTGCCTAAAAGTGTTCCGGCTGGGGCAATTTCTTTGTTTAACCCCAAACCAGAGTACCTGAAATTTATCTACACCTTACTGGATGTAGAACGCATTAAGAGTGCGAATTTAAAGGTGAAGTACGATGCCCTTTATTCCACTTCTCGCGGTTATTTAGATGAAGTTTTGCAACACTGCGGCTGTCAGTTAGAAAGCTTTAATACTACTCGTGATGTGCTATTTGGCGGTGGAATGCCCGAACCCAAGGGCGAACAACTAATTGGGTTAGTGGAGGCAGTTAGAGCCGATAAAGCCGATTTAGGACTGGCTACAGATGGCGATAGCGATCGCTTTGGTATTGTGGATGAATTGGGCAATTTTCTCACCCCCAACACGGTTTTGCTCTTGTTAGCACGGCATTTAATTAAAAACAGAGGTAAAAAAGGCGCGATAGTCCGCACTGTGGCGACAACTCACCTACTGGATAATTTCGCCGCTAAACATGGTTTGCCAATTTATGAAACAGCCGTTGGTTTTAAATACATCGGTGAAAAAATGCGGGAAACTGCCGTTCTGATTGGGGGTGAAGAATCAGGCGGTTTAAGTGTAATTGGGCATATTCCCGAAAAAGATGGGATTTTGGCTGATATGCTCGTAGCAGAAGCGATCGCCTATGAAGGTAAACCCTTGAGTCAATTAGTCAAAGAAGCGATCGCCGAAGCTGATGGTCCCCTTTACAATGACCGTCTGGACTTACATTTGACAGAGGCACATAAAACTGCTGTGATTGACTCCTTTACTAAAAATCCTCCTTCAGAGGTAGCCGGAATTAAAGTTAAAGAAGTCGGACGCAAAGACGGAATTAAGTTGTATTTAGAAGAAGGTAGCTGGATTTT
>PWQB01000288.1 GCA_003556955.1 Nostocaceae cyanobacterium CSSed10_463m | reverse complement strand
TCTTATCAAGTTGCCTAACAGCGTTTTGATCCCCCCTAACCCCCCTTGAGAAGGGGGGAAATTTTCTTAAAGTCCCCCTTTTTAATGGGGATTTAGGGGGATCTGATCACTTGTGTGTACACCGTAGTTATCAAGGAGAGGGAGCCGGAATCTTGTTTAGACTGTAATTAACCTTGTATTAAGCTTTCTGTGCTTTTTGTACCTGAACGTTAGACAATAATGATACAAGCTGCGTTCCGAAGATTACACAATAATTATTATGCGAGTTTTTAATTCACCTGCGCCTTCAGAAGCACAAACACGTACCCGCATTTTACAGGCGGCACAGAAGTTATTTGCCTCAAAAGGATTTGATGGGACTACCACCCGTGATTTAGCCCAAGCAGCAAATGTTGCTGAGGGGACTTTGTTTCGTTATTTTCCCAATAAAAAATCTATTTTAGTAGAAGTCGCTACTACTGGCTGGGTGGACATTTTAACAGATTTGCTCACAGAGTTGAGTGAAATGGGAAGTTATAAGGCGATCGCACAAGTGATGCGCCGCCGGATGTGGAATTTACACAAAAATGTAGATTTGATGAAGGTTTGTTTTATGGAGGTGCAGTTTCATCCAGATTTGCGCGATCGCATTCAAGAAGAAGTGATTGGTAAAATGACCGATGTAGCTGAGGCTTTCTTTCAAAGTGCGATGGATAAGGGCATTTATCGCCAAACTGATGCTAAATTAGTGGCTAAGGTATTTTTGGGAATGTTTGCGATCGCAGGTTTTTCTAACAATACCCTCATGGCTCCCGATGCTTCACCCCAAGAAATGCAGCAAATGGCGGAAGGATTAGCTGATATCTTTCTCAATGGAGTCTTAGCCAAGGAATAAACAATTAATCCATACTCAGCACTCAGCACTCAGCACTCAGCACTTTCCCCACTCAGCACTCAGCACTCAGCACTCAGCACTCTTTTCGCTTGCTGACTCCATTGTTGTACTACATCAATGGTTGGACACAAGTCTCGTCGCTGCATTGTTGATACTTGGAGGCGCATAATTTGTTGGTGCAATCTATGGGTGGGTGTTTGAGCTAGTTGGGCTACAGAACCAATACCGGAATGCAGCAATAAGCCGCAATATTGCAGTCCTATACCAGGAATACGCGCTAAATCGGCTAAGGCGATCCATTTATTTACATATTGCAGATTCACTTGTAACTTATTGGCTAAATTTACCCTAGTTTCCGCAGTTTTTCCTTGTTGAATTAGCTGTTTTGTGGTAATAATTCCACAGTGTTGCAGTTTGGCTTGTTCTACCTCAGTTATTCCAGGTAATTGCTCAATTGGCCAGTCACAAGCTGTCATGGGAGTTTTAGTATTTGGCTGTTTGGCGGGCATTTGCAAGGTTGAGTATGGCGGTGTTTGGAGTTAATCCTAACGTTTTTTTTAACGCAGAGGGGCGCGGAGTTGTAAATAATTCGCCTCGCATTACAGTTACTGCTTGTCCTGAGAGTAAGAGGCGATCGCCTCGTGAATAGCGCACCTGGAGGACCCGCACAATGGGCGGTAAAACCCGGTTTAAGGCAAGACCCATAAAACCAATGATATTAAGGATTGCAATACATACATTGTGCTGGGTCAGCATATTTACTTGTATGGGGAAATGGTTTTTGTTGACTAAAACCGCATTTTTGACATTGATAAATCACAGTTAGGGTTACAAGAGTTGGAGAGTGGCATATTGCACAAGGTAAACCCGGAATTTTGTGGGTAATTGCAAAACCAGGGGCAGAACATTTTGGACAAAGACTGTTAATTTTTCTGACCAAATCTTGAGTAGCTTTGGCGATATTATTCATGCGTGTAGGGTTATACATTGCCCGCATATCTGTTTCCAGATGTGCTTTACCTGTTGATGAATTTTCCAGAACATAATTTACAGATTTTACAAGTTGTTCTGGTGTAATAATGCCTTGAGTAATTTGTTGGCTAGATGGCGGATATTCACTAAACATAACTACCAAACCATGTTCAGGAAATCCTATTTTATCAGCAAACTCAAATGCCTGTTCTACACTTTCCACAACTATATGATTATGATTAGTTTCTATGGAAAATTCTTCTCCAATAATTTCTAAATTATGTTTTTTATCTAAAATAATCACAATTTCTCTATTACTAGCCAGAAAAGGTGTACTAGGGTGAGGTGCAAAACTACCTTCGCTTGCTATTGCTAGAGTTTCACCTGTCAATTCTAATGCTTTTTCAGCTTTTAATCTAGCCGTGGCAATTTGAGTATTTATCCGGTTAATTGTTCTCGTAAATGTACCGAAACTATCTGTATTAAAATTTTTAGGAACGGTAACATGAATGCCTAATTCTGCTTCTAAAATCGGAGCGATCGCTTTTTCTTTTTGGTGCATTGTTGCTAGCACGGCTAGGCGATTCGTAAATAATGAATTTTGTTTCATTGTTTATCTTCTCAAATTCATACAAGTAAATGTGGGTTTGCATATAAGATGAAACTTGGACAACGAATTAACAGTGCTGTCTGCTCGTCCCACTTCATCAATATCCGAACATGAACATCGACCGATTACAAGAACTCAAGCAAAAACTGACTATTGAAGCCGACTTATCCGATATCTGGTTATTTTATATGGATCATTTTGCGGATCATGCCGAATTTACTGAACTGGGTACGCCTGCCTATAATCAATACCTAGATGCTGTGCTGCACAACACTTGTAAGCAAATATTTGGTAGGGCAATAAAAATTACTGACTTTCTCCCGATTTACATTGCGGAGTATAATTTTTTTCATGCCCCTTTCCAAGTTGAAAGACGTATTGGGGGGGTAATTTATTTCGAGGATATAAAAATTGGCTTAATTGCTGTATCAGCAGATTATCCTCCTACAGATGAAGTTAAGTATTCACGTTTTTCTGAGATTATGCAATTGCCAACACCTAATCGTAATGATCTTAATTGAGACAAGTCCAACGTATTGGAAAACTTCGCGCAATATAATGGACTTCCCAGAAGTGCTGTCAGCAATCTTTTTGCTTTTTACCCTTCTTGCAAAAATCATCGGTTGCCAGATTTATTAATATTTCTAGTGGATATGGGGCAAAGTAGCCAACACTGACATCTGGTTGGCTACTTATGCTCCATGCAATATAAGTGCTGAAGCTGAAAAGTTAGATTTTGTTGCCGCTTCAGCAGATATCATGTCAATAGTTTCTTGACAAACTACTAATAGTGCCTATTATGTTCCTGGACGAGAGCGAATATGATCGGGTATATGATGGCGATCGCCTAATATTTCTAACAGAGGGCCATTAACGTCAAATTTTACCATACTTACCGAAGCGACCAAAATATTCACCCGATAGCGATAGCGTCCTAAATCAATTCCCAGTAAACTGCAAAGCATAATCCGAATCGTGGCTTTATGGGAAACCACTAAAACATTACCTTCGGGATGTTTGTCTTGAATTTCAGCAATGACAGGCATAGAACGGTTAGCAATTTCTACCGCAGTTTCTCCACCTATTGGTGCATTCCAAGCGGGTTCTGTCACCCATTTTACATAGTTTTCTGCGTAATTCTCTTGGGCAAACGATTTACTCTTAGTTTCCCATTCGCCATAACTACCTTCTTTAAGTCCGTCACGCAACTGCATATCCATACCGATAGCATCACAAAATGGCTTGGCAGTTGCAATTGTGCGCTTCATTGGGCTAACATAAACTGCTGACCACTTCAATTTTTGATACACATCGGCAAAACTCGATGCCATCTGCATCCCTTCAGAAGTCAACTCCGCATCAGTTTGACCGCAGAAATTACCACTTTGACTGAAAGTAGTTTCTCCATGTCGCAGTAAATATAAATTGAGTGTCATAGCTTATATCGCAATTAGGATAAAGGAGTTTGTGTAAAAATAAACTACCATTAGTCTTGCCATCGAGTATGTTACACCACGACAAAGTAATTAACCAAAAAAGTCAATCAACCACAAAGTTTTGAAATCGAAGGCAAAAGTAGCAGTTTCACTTATTACTAGGTATTGAGTCAGTATGCGGATACCGTCAATGTAGTTTATATATGCTCAT
>PWQB01000169.1 GCA_003556955.1 Nostocaceae cyanobacterium CSSed10_463m | reverse complement strand
GAGGTTCTTGAGTCAAAATTGCCGCCACGCTGTCATCCACTAAAGCATGATAGGGGCGTTGAAAGTGAATCTGGGGATGGTTGCGAAACAGTCGAGACACCAGAGAATAGGGAGATTGTTCTGCGCCTACTTCTTGACGCACCAGATTAATCAGCAGATGTTCTTCACTTTCCATTGCCGACATCATTTGTGGCACAATACTGGAAGTGAGAGTTTCATCAGCATCTAAGACCAAAATCCAATCACCAGTCACATATTGTAATGCCGCATTTCGAGCAGCACTGAAGTCATCACACCATTGAAAGTGATATACTTTTGCACCAAATTCTTGAGCAATATGAGGAGTGCGATCGCTTGAACCAGTATCTAGTATGATCATTTCATCTACCACACCTTGAACACTATTCAAACATTTAGGCAGTGTGGCTGCTTCATTTTTGACAATCATGCAGAGACTTAGTTTCATATTACCGAAAAACTATGATTTCAGGTTAATGGGTTGATGTCACCGAATTTATAGAACTATTATTTAATCAGATTAATTTGGTTCTATAACTTTAAAGCCAGAAAAGATGATGTATTCCTTGTAGTTATTCTTCAATTGCTGTGCATTCATAACAGGAATATTATTAAATTCATCTTAGAGGTTGTTTGATAAGTTTTGACCGTTAATTTTGATCACATTTTTACCCCCCTGAATCCCCCCTTAGCAAGGGGGGAAACAAGAAAATCCAGTTCCCTCTCCTTTACAAGGGGAGGGTTAGGGAGGGGTAAAACAATATTTGATACATTAATCATCACTTTTCAAACACCCTCTTAGTCAAATTTTAAAGAGTTATCAATAAAAGCAAAATGTAATATTTGATATAAAATTATTTTTTTAAAAATTCTCGACTTGTTTACCAGGTCGAGAATGTGAAACTACCGATAAAAAACAATCACACTCATGCCATATTAGTCTTTTTATAGATATAGCAACCGCCAAGCAGGTTAGGACATTGTTGATTGCTGAAAGCCTTGAAGCAAATTGGTTTCTACTCAGCACTCAGCACTCAGCACTCAGCACTCAGCACTCAGCACTTTGCTATAATTCAAGTTACTTGAAACTTGGCACAAAAGCCCAAATATATCAACTTTTAACGTGTAATTTTCCAGCTTATCTACTGCTTTTTAACGACCGAAAACCACCTAAAGCAACTTGTCTACAGCAGCACTAAACTTTTCATAAGGCGAAACTCCCACAATGGTTTCTGCTAACTCACCATCCTTGAACATTAAAACCGCCGGAATACTACGCAGACCAAATTGTTTGAAAATAGGCTTATTATTGTCAATATCTACCTTCACAACTTGAGCGCGACCTTTGTATTCTTCAGCAAGTTGGTCTATTAACGGACTAATCAGACGACAAGGGCCACACCAAGTAGCAGTAAAATCAACAACAACAACTTTTTCGTTACTTAAAAGAGCATTAAATTCACTTTCGTCAACATAAGCAACTGTATCATTAGACATTAATTTAATTCTCCCATTGAAAATTTGAGTAAAAAGCTAACTATAAAAACTATACTCCCCTACAGGGAAGTAGAACAGCTTTTATAAAGGATATGTTGAAAACCCTGTGACTTCAGTCCAGGGATGAAAACTATTTGGTAGCTTTGTAGGGGCGGGTTCACCAATATCCTGTTTGTAAATGAGGGTTGCGTATAAACCCGCCCCTAGCAATTTTGGTAGAATTATTATGGGAGAGGCTTTGAAACCCCCATTTTCTTGTCCGGCGGCTAGGGGGTGAGATTTCCCAGACTTAGATATTAGCGCCCCAGGAGGGAAAATCAAAAGTTTACCCTGAGCTTAGTCGAAGGGTCAAAAGTCTTGATAAGACTTGTGTGTACACGGTAGCTACCTTTGGGAGGAGGAAACGTATAGCTCAAGGTGAATCAGCAAAAAAATAAGGAGAGCTACCTATGCGGCTCTCCAGATCATTAGGGTTCATCTACTACACACAGAATAGCTCTTGAGGTGTGAGGGGTGTAACCTATTTTTCTGCTTTCTTTGTAAAGATATGATGAATAAATTCTGTAAAGAATTGATGAATACTTACGTATTCAGTTTTTTCTCGACTAATTGATTCGTTAGCACAGGATCAGCGCGCTTGTCAGTTTTCTTTAAAACCTGCCCCACAAAGAAGCCTTTGAGCTTTGTATTGCCGTTGCGATACTTTTCTAGTTCTTTGGGGTTAGCGGCGATCGCTTCATCAATGATCAGTTCTAGTACACTAGGATCAGTGATTAACTCTTGACCTGCAAAGGCTTTATCTGGGGAAACACCAGCAAGTAAATCTGGTAGCTTTTGTTTAGCTTGGGCGTTGCTAATTTTCCCTGATTCAATTAGAGTAATTACTTCAGCTAAATTAGCCGGAGTTAAAGCAATCTCAGTAATACTGAGTTTTTGCTTGTTCAAATAGGCGGCGATATCTTGAGTAATCCAGTTAGCAGCAGCCTTGGCATTTGCGCCAGATGCGATCGCAGTTTCAAAATAATCAGCCACAGTACGGTCTTCTGTCAACACCCGTGCATCATAAACCGAAAGCCCCAAATCATTTTCATAATGATGGCGTTTTTGGGCGGGTAATTCGGGAAGTTCGCTGCGCCATGCTTCTAATTGCGTGTCGGATACCTCAATGGGTGTTAAATCTGGTTCTGGGAAATAGCGGTAATCACTAGAACCTTCCTTCACCCGCATACTACTTGTACGTTGAGCGCCTTCTTCCCAGAGACGAGTTTCTTGGATAATCGGTTCACCCGCTTCAATAGCGGCTATTTGGCGTTCAATTTCATAATCAATCGCCCGTTGAATGGCGCTGAACGAGTTCATATTTTTAATTTCTACCTTCACGCCAAACTCTTTCCGCCCCACGGGACGCACCGAGATATTGACATCACAGCGTAGAGAACCTTCTTGCATATTGCCATCACTGACACCGAGATAACGCACAATTCGGCGTAATTCTTCGGCATATTCCGCAGCTTCTTGACCAGAACGCAAGTCAGGTTCCGAGACAATTTCCACTAATGGCACACCTGCGCGATTGTAGTCTACCAGAGAATAGGTAGATCCAGATAGGCGATCGCTGCCGGCGTGTACCAATTTTCCTGCATCTTCTTCCATGTGCAGACGAGTCACACCAATGCGTTTACGAATTGGGTTCCCCTCAGCATCTACCATTTCAATTTCTAACCAACCATGTTCGGCTATGGGGAGGTCATATTGAGAAATTTGGTAATTTTTGGGCAGGTCAGGATAAAAATACTGTTTACGGTCAAATTTGCTATATTTAGCGATTTGGCAATTCAAAGCCAAGCCTGTTTTTACCGCATATTCCAAGACTTTTTCATTCAGTACGGGTAAAACCCCAGGTAAACCCATACACACAGGGTCGATGTTAGTATTAGGGTCAGCACCGAAAGCTGTAGAGCTATCAGAGAAAATCTTGGTATTGGTACTCAGTTGACAATGGGTTTCTAGACCAATAATCGCTTCGTACTCAGTTTTTACAGTCGTAGCAGCAGTCATACTATTATTGCTATTCATACTATTAATATTAGTTTAGCCGTCTGTTGCTTCCAGGCGGGTATTCCGAAAATACCTATTCAAGAAAGGTGGTTTGAGGAATGGGGATTTAGCCGCAGAACCTCTGGTTGTTAAGGCTACAATCCCACCAGGAACTTAAGTTCCTGGCTAATAGCTAAAGTCCACTGAAGTGGACTAGACTCTGTTTGTTATTGAGTCCTCTTGAGAGGACTTGTGCTATGAGACTCGGAATTTATTCCGAGGCGGGATAGATACACTACGCCAAGACTTGTGTGTACAGGGTGGTTCCTTGCTCAGGCTACGGTGTACACACATCCTGAACCAAAGAGATTTTCCCGTCCTAAAAACAGAATTTAACCGGAAATCCAGTTCCCCTCCTCGCTTGCACCGGAGGGGTTAGGGGTGGGGTCTTATGACACAGCAGAGAATTTCACGACTTGTGTGTACACGTTGCTTCCTTCACAAGGCGAGGGGTTAGGGGTGAGGTGACCTATTCGATTAAACCCGCATTTCTCAAAGAGTTGAGCAACTG
>PWQB01000079.1 GCA_003556955.1 Nostocaceae cyanobacterium CSSed10_463m | reverse complement strand
TATATCTGAGCAAATCGGTTTTCCTAATGTGGTTAAACCTGTGATGTCGTCTTCTGGTAATGGTCAATCTGTTGTCCCAGTTGCGGGTAAAGTTGAGGAGGCTTGGAATTATGCGATCGCTAATTCTAGAGGTGATAGTCAAAGGGTGATTGTTGAGGAATTTATTAACTTTGAAATTGAAATCACTTTGCTAACCATTAAACAGTGGAATGCACCGACAATTTTCTGCTCTCCCATTGGTCATCGTCAAGAAAGAGGCGATTATCAAGAGTCTTGGCAACCAGCAGGTATTACAGAAGATAAAATACTAGAAGCTCAAGCAATAGCGAAAAAAGTTACTGATGCTTTGGGAGGAGCCGGAATATTTGGGGTTGAGTTTTTTATTACTAAAGACGAAGTAATCTTTTCTGAACTTTCGCCCCGACCCCATGACACGGGTATGGTGACATTAATCTCGCAAAATCTGAATGAATTTGAACTACATTTACGTGCTATTTTAGGATTACCCATCCCTCATATAGAACAGTTAGGAGCTTCAGCTAGTGCAGTGATTTTAGCTGACAAAAAGTCTGAAAATGTGGCTTTTACAGGTGTGGCTGAAGCTTTGTCAGTCGCCAATGTAGATATTAAACTATTTGGCAAACCTAGCGCCCATCCCTATCGCCGTATGGGTGTGGCTTTGGCTCAGGGTGAAAATGTTCTGGAGGCGCGGGAGAAGGCTCAAAGGGCTGCTGGTCAGGTGAAAATGATTTAATGTTTTTTAACGCAAAGGAGCGCGGAGGTAATCGCAAAGGGGCGCGGAGGAGGGGTATGGTGAATGGTTTTGTGACGGTGGCTACTTTTACAAATTCTCTGGAGGCTAATTTGGCGAAGCAGCGTCTGGAGGCTGAAGGAGTAAGGTGTTTATTATTGAATGAGTCTACTGTGAATGTGGCTTGGCATTTGAGTGTGGCTGTGGGCTGGATTCAATTACAAGTTCCTCCAGTGAATGTAGATTTGGCTAAGTCTATTTTGGTATCGGAATTAGACTATCAATCTGTTTCTAATTCAGATATAGAACAGGATGATGAGGATGATGATTTTCCTATAACTTCATGGGCAGATAAAACAGCAGACCAAGCTTTTGTTACATCTGTGATCAGTCTGATTTTTGTATTCTTGCCTATCCAATTTTATTCACTATGGTTGCTATTGTCTATATTGTTTTCTCGTCAAAATATTAGCGAAAATAGATACATAAAAGTAACTGTAGCTTTACTGTTAGATTTACTCAGTCTGTTCATTTTCTGGAAAATATATTTTTCCGGTTGAAGTAGAAATAAAAGCAGCTATTTGTCTTTTTTATCCACCAGCAAAATAATTTTTTTCCCATGTATACAGCTAGATTAATCATTCCATTAACTGCCATTATTGCGTCCAGTCTGATGTCCTGTGCATCCGTCACCGAGTCGAAATCATCCAGGACGAATAGTGAAACTTCTGCACAAACATCACAGCAACAGTTAACACCAGATAATCCCTCTCTGGTTGCTGACAAGAGTAACCCTCAATCAGAAACTATCTTAAAGGAGGTGATTAGCCGCCAGAAAAGTTTGCAGGTTTGCAATTTTAATTTTGATGCAGAGGCCGCATTGGAATTTTCACAAGTCTATACTAACGAGAAGGGTCAACATTTAGTACAGCTACTTTGTTATATGGCTGCTTATCAGGGTGCATTCACTTTTCTAGAAGTGGATACTACCCAACCAGAAATGAAAATTACACCTTTAGAATTAGAACTTGCAGGATTTCCCGCTTTTGACCCTAAAACAAATATACTATCCAACGCCTATAAATTCATCGGCGCAGGTACTTGTATCCAAGAAACGCAACACTATTGGGGTGGTAATGGACTCAGATTAATTAGTTCTCAGATTATAGATCAAGTTCCTAATGGTTGTGAAGAATTAGGTGTGCGATCGCCTTCAGAGAATCAGTTAATCACTAATAAGAGTGTAGGAACTGCTAAACTTGGTATGACGTTAGGACAACTGAAGCAAGATTTAGGCGAGGGTGCAACATTTGAACCAACTCTTCTGGGGGTTGATGGCGGAGAAGGAATTAAAGTCAGTCAAGATGGAAATGTGCAGTACTTATTGGGTTTCGCAGACCAAGAAAACCCCATTACCAATAACTCTCAAATTACCATGATCATGGTTGAGAACCCCAACTACAGAACATCTGCGGGGGTTGGTGCAGGAACTCCACTCAAAGAAGCAATTGCAGGCTACGGACAGGCGACTTTAGCCTATAACGTGAATAATGAATCAAGAGAGTATATTCAATTTGCAAGGGGACTAGGTGCAGATACAAAGGTATTGATCAGATCGAATCAGTGGACAGTAACAGACTTTGCTGGGATATATTCTAATACCCAAGAATTTAACGAAACCCAAAATTACCATGATCATGCAGCTATTGGTTCAATTACCATTAGAAGATAGATAAACCTTGTCTACTTTGAGAACTGTAGTTTTTAGTCAAGATGGTGAGATTGCTTCCTTACGTCGCAATGACAAAAACTTCACTTTTCATGATGGACAAGGTTTATATAGGAATCCGATTTGATTATTGAAAAAATCTAAGTATATCAGGACTTACGCAAAAATCCTCTCAAACCCTTATTCCTCTGTGTCCTCTGCGTCTCTGTGGTTCGTTATTCCGTAATTTGTGCGTAAGTCCTATATATGTAGGGTGTGTTATGGCTTTAGCCTAACGCACCGTCTTCTGAATCTTGGTGTCGTACTCTCCTCGATCACACACCCTACGTGTATTTCATAAATCAAAGATGAGTCCTAGAGGAATCATACTTAAAATGATGCAAAAAATTGTAGCGTTGGGTTGCGCTGCGCTTAACCCAACCTACGTTTAGACTTTTTTAAGCCTAAATCTACAGCTATGCGATGGGCGCAAGCAAAACCAGAAAATGCTACTGCGTTTAATCCCTGACCTGGAAAAGTACTGTCCCCGACACAATAAAGTCCAGGAATAGCTGTGCGATTAAATGGCATACTTAATAATCCCCGTAACTTGCGCCGAGGAATTGGTCCATAAGTACCGTCTTCACGCCCTAAAAAGCGTTGATGGGTGCGGGGTGTCCCTACTTCCAAATAATCTAAACCAGCATCTAAACCCGGAAAAATCTTTTCTAGTCGGTCGATAATTTGCCAAGCTGCTGCTTCTTTTCTCGCCTCATACTCACTTGCAGACAATCCTTGCCAATCATCAATCCAGTTGGGTGTAAAGGCATGAATGATATGATATCCCTCTGGTGCTAAATCTGGGTCAAGCAATGTGGGAATGGAAACGAAAAGTGTGCCTCCTGGTGCTGTCATTTGTTGCCAATCTTCCAGAATTATATGATGGCACTCTGTCCCATTCGGCAATACTCCGGCTTCTACTCCGATATGCAAACTCAAAAAGCTGGGGGATTTTTCATAACTTTGTTGCCATTTAATTTCATTAGGTGGTATTTTCTCTACAGGTAGTAATTTTCCAAAAGTGTCCCAACGTGTGGCATTAGAAACTATTCGTTGACCACGATAAACTTTACCATTAGCTAACTGCACACCGACAGCTTTACCCTGTTCTATGATGATTTTGGTAACTCTGGCTTGGTACTCAATCTTACCTCCAGCTTTTTCCAAGCCTTCAACCAATTTTTGGGCAATTTGTCCTACTCCACCTTTGGGATAGTTAACTCCGCCATAGTGCCGATCAGAAAAGACCATCCCAGCATTAATCATGGGTGTCATGTCAGCTTTGACCACTGACCAACAATAACATTCCATATCAATAAATTTCAATAATTCCGGGTCTTTGATATAGCGTCTTGCTACATCCCCGACATTTTGGGGGAGATATTTAACTAAACCAAGACAGGCTAAAGGATGCTGCAAAAATGTCCGCAATAAATACCGAGGTTCTTCTAGTGACAACAATTCCATGCTGTTGAGACAATTGAACACCTGCCAACATTCGTCATAAAAGCTACGAATGCCTGTTTTTTCATGGGGAAAATGAGCAATAAGATTTTGCAAGAACTTCTCATAAACTCGCTCAACCTTTAAGTCTAAGTGGTTGGG
>PWQB01000176.1 GCA_003556955.1 Nostocaceae cyanobacterium CSSed10_463m | reverse complement strand
TATGGTAGTTCTAATCAAGCCGCAGAGTATCGCTGGGAGAAAGCCAAAGCGCAAGCCAAAGCGCAAAATTACGCAGGGGCTTGGCAATGGGCGCAACCAATTGCTACCGATAATCCTAATAGTATTTTAGCTCCCAGAGCAGGCTTTTGGGTAGGTAAATGGGCTATTAGATTAGGTAAGCCGCAAGAAGCCAAAGCCGCTTACGAGTATGTACTGAGTAAATATCCTTACTCTTACTATTCTTGGCGATCGGCTGTCCACTTGGGGCTGAATGTCGGCAACTTTGACAACGTGCGCCAATTGCAACCAGAACTACTTCCGAATCAACGTCCAGTACCTCCCGCAGGTTCAGACACCTTCAAAGAACTGTATTTGTTAGGTGAAGACAATGATGCTTGGTTGCAATGGGAAACAGAATTTCTCAATAAATCCCAGCCGACAGTAGCCGAACAATTTACCGAAGGGTTAATGCGGCTAGTTAGGGGACAAAATCTTTCAGCGATTAGTCTGATTTCTCGATTAGAAGACAGAGAAACACCAGAAGAACAAGCCGAGTATCAGACTTTGAGCCAACAGAAAAAATACTGGAAAGCTCGTTATCCTTTTCTCTATCGCCAGGAGATTAAAAAATGGTCTACTCTACGGCAGTTAAATCCTCTGCTAGTTACAGGCTTGATGCGTCAAGAGTCGATGTTTGAGCCAAAAATTAGGTCGGTGGTCGGTGCGACTGGTTTAATGCAGGTCATGCCCGCTACAGGTGAATGGATTGCGCCTCAAATAAATTTGGATAGCAAAACCATTAATTTAGAAGATCCCGACGAAAATATTAATTTGGGAACATGGTATTTAGATTATACCCATCGGCGGTATAACAATGACTCGATGCTGGCGATCGCCAGTTATAATGCTGGCCCCGGTAACGTCGCCAGATGGCTAAGAACCATTGGTAAAAATGATCCAGACGATTTTGTGGAAGATATTCCTTTTAATGAAACTAAAAATTACGTGCGACAAGTATTTGGGAATTACTGGAATTATCTGCGACTTTACAATCCTGAGATGTCGGCTAAGGTATCAAGATACTCAGAGGCACATCCACAATTGCCTCAGAGGTAAAGCACAATTCAAAATTCAAAATTCAAAATTCAAAATTGAAATACTTGCTGTAACTGGGTTTTAGACTTTTACCATGTCCTTAGCACCCTGGCACTTGCTCTAATTCTGAAAAATATCTGAAAAAGTCCCAAAATCTTTATGCGGCCAAAAATATAGTTTGGTCGCAGCTTCCCCGGATACAATAGTTAACAAATGTTGCCTATTGAGCTGACTAATGACACCCTCACAAGATGTAACTACTCCTGATATCGACCAAGAGGAATACGGCAACTCAGAAATTGATCCTCTCAATGAGTTACCAGATGAAGTCGAAATGTCTCTTTTCGACCACCTCGAAGAGTTACGACAACGGATTTTCTATTCTCTGATTGCTGTCGTCGTTGGTGTAATTGGCTGTTTCATCGCCGTTAAGCCAATTGTCAAGTTATTAGAAGTCCCAGCCCAGGGAGTAAAATTTCTTCAACTTGCACCTGGAGAATATTTCTTTGTCTCCATTAAAGTCGCAGGTTACAGTGGTTTAGTACTTTCTAGCCCCTTCATTCTCTATCAAATTATCCAGTTCCTGCTTCCAGGACTAACACGCCGGGAACGCCGCTTACTGGGGCCAGTGGTTTTGGGTTCCAGTGTGCTGTTTGTCGCCGGTTTAGTATTTGCCTACTTGCTACTAATTCCCGCAGCTTTGAATTTCTTCATTAGCTACGGTGAAGATGTCGTAGATCAACTGTGGTCGATAGACAAATACTTTGAATTTGTGTTGCTACTGTTATTTAGTACAGGTTTAGCCTTTCAAATTCCCATTATCCAATTATTGTTAGGTAATTTGGGAATAGTTTCTTCTCAAACGATGATTGCTGGCTGGCGTTTTGTGATTATGGGAGCAGTAGTTTTAGGTGCTGTCCTCACCCCTTCCACTGACCCCCTCACCCAAAGTCTGTTAGCAGGCGCAGTCTTAGGACTGTACTTTGGTGGTATTGGTCTAGTGAAACTCACGGGTAAATGACACAAATTGACTATGATGACTTTGAGCAAGTAGAAATTCGTGTGGGTAGAATTATCGAAGTTAAAGATTTTCCCCAAGCACGAAAACCTGCTTACAAACTGTGGATAGACTTTGGTGAATTGGGCGTTAAAAAATCTAGCGCCCAAATTACTAAACTGTATAATTCCGAAGATTTAAAAAACAAATTAATCTTAGCTGTTACCAACTTTCCGCCGCGACAAATAGCCGATTTCATGTCAGAAGTTTTAGTCTTAGGCGTAGTAGGTGAAAATGGCGAAGTTGCGTTAATTCAACCAGATAGAGACGTGCCATTAGGTACAAGAATCTCATAAAATATAGAACCTCAGCACTTTCTTGACTCAGCACTTTCTTGACTCAGCACTCAGCACTCAGCACTCAGCACTTTCTTCAGTCGCTAACTTCTGACCAATCTTCGGTTCAATACCAGCAAGTATCCGCTCAATATTAGTGCGATGGCGTAAAATCACATAGAAACCGCCAGCAACACCAAACAGAATATAAGGTAGAGGTTGGTGCAAAACTGCCATCAAAATAGGAACAGCGATCGCACCGCTAATCGAACTCAATGATACAATCCTGGAGATAGCGATCAACACAGCAAAAACCCCGGCTGTAGCCAAACCCACTTGCCAATTCATCGCCAATAAAATTCCCAAACTGGTAGCCACAGACTTACCACCAGAAAAACCCAAAAAGATAGATTTACTGTGTCCCACAATAGCGCATAAACCAGATAAAGTAATCATCCAAGGTTGCCAAATTGGGATATCTACCGTGGAGGGGATAAGATTTTGACCAGGAGCAAAAGAGAATAAAGAATAGACAAGTGCGATCGCTAAAACACCCTTCAAGCAATCAATCACTAAAACAAAAGCTCCCGGCCCTTTTCCCAAAGTCCTTAATACATTAGTTGCGCCCGTTGAACCCGAACCAACCTCCCGAATATCAATACCCTGTAACAACTTACCCGCAATGTAGCCAGTGGGAAAAGAACCCAACAGATAAGCCACAACCAAAGCCACACCACACAAACTGAGCCAGACAACCATAATTAAATCAGTTAACAGTTAACAGTTAACAGTGAACATTGAGGAATTAAAAATCATCATTATAATTTCTCACAGTTTTAGGGTCAGGAGCAAAAGCCAACCACAAAGGAAATTGCAACATTGCTAAACTAATTTGCTCAAACGAATCATCAATGATAATCAAAGGTAATTGATTAGCCTTAACCAATCTGTCTGCTTTTTGAGCCAAAGCTTCCGGCGTTTCAAACAAAGCCACACCTCTATCCGGGCCAAAATCAGGGCGACCAATTCCCAAGCAGTCCTGCAAACCGCGCCGCCATTCACCTAAACGTTCTGGTGAATTAGCTAAAACCAAAGTGCGGATGCGATTCCCATATAAGCGGTGTAATATCGAAGCCACAGCCGAAGCAATGAGAATATTCTGTAAGCGGCTACCCATACTCCGCAAAGCACCCCGTCCCCCTTGGCTGAAGAACCAATCAGAAACTCGTTCAGCGTGGACAGGTTCAAAAGTCCGACGCAGTTGCCAAGGCGGTCCATAATAATCAGGTTTGCTGCGATATTGGTCAATCAGGCGGCGAATTTTACTTGTAGTCTCTTGAAACTGTTGTTGGGCAAATTGCGGTGTTCCCGGCTGTTCTTGGACGGGTTTCTCCTCTTGGACTACAGGTTTAGCTCGTTCTACTACCACAGGTGGTGTCAGTTGCAATTGCTCTGCTGACATAGCCAAATCCTGTAAACTACCCGCGAGATAGTCTTTAAAACCCTGCACCCGAATAGCTAAATCTTGGGATGTTCCCGCAAAAGTAGTTCGCATTTCGTTACGAATACGTTCTTGACGGCGTTCTAGCTGTTCTACAGAAATTTGCAGTGCTTGTTTACGTTGTTCTAGTTGCGCTAGGGATTCTTGTACAATTCGTCCCAGAGAGGTTTGAGTCTCGCTTAGTTGTTCCTGAAGGG
>PWQB01000242.1 GCA_003556955.1 Nostocaceae cyanobacterium CSSed10_463m | reverse complement strand
TTGCCAGGGGGTCGCTACTGGAAGTGAGTGGGTTTGTTTCTGGTGATTTCTGGGTACGAGCAAGCTGTTTAACATACCGCAACACGTCTACAAGGTGCTGTTCTGGCAGTTGTTCAATCGCTTCAAAAATGGCTTGTTTGGTTGTCATAGCAATGACTTAATGTCGCTTTCTGCTATCAAGTTTACTGCTAAAATTACTGTCTTAGCTAGAACTTCTCCTCATCTGATACACTTCAAGAAACTGGAAACTAAAAACGAGTTGATTGACCAAATATCATCATATCTTTTAGGAACCAAAGCCAGTGTCAACATCTGACTCTCCATGCCGCATTATTGCCCTGTTTAATCAGGCGGGTGGTGTCGCCAAATCGACACTGACCCAAAACTTGGGATACCACCTCGCACAACGAGAACACCGCGTCCTCCTCATCGACATCGACCCCCAAGCCAGCTTGACCAAATTCATGGGGGTAGTACCATCTCAATTACAAAAAACCATTGCTGATGCCATTATCGATGAGCAGCCCTTACCAATTCATGAGGGCATTCACGGTATGGACTTGGTTCCAGCTAACCGAGTCCTGAGTGGAGCCGAAATGCAGCTAGTCAGTGCAGCTATGCGTGACTTGCGCCTCAAGGAAGCCATAGAACCAGTTTTGGATGAATACGATTTCATCCTTATAGACTGTCCCCCCAGTTTAGGATTACTTTCTTATATCTCCCTAGTTGCAGCTACACACGTCCTCGTCCCCATTGAAACCCATCTCAAAGCATTTGAGGGAACCGATGAACTGTTACAAACTATTACCCACGTAAAAAATAAAGCCAACCGCAAAATTCAAATAGCTGGGTTTATTCCCACGCGATATGCTCAACAGAACTCAGCCGATAAACGCGCATTAGCAGCTATCCAAACACAACTTTTAGCTTGGGGTCGGATATTTCCACCTATTCCCAGAGCTACGGCTTTTGTCGATGCTACAGAAGAACGTGCGCCCCTAGCAGTGTTTGACCCTAAACATTCTATAGTCGCTATCCTTAAAGAAATTGCTTTGGCTTTGGAGGCTTTGTGATTAGACGCAAGCAAACTGATAAACCCTTTGGGGGTCAAATTACCACCCCACCCCCAGCACCTTGGTTAGACTCACAGTCGGGAAATACAGCAGGTGCTACTGAAACTACTATCAAGCTCAAAGATATTCGTCTGCCAGAGCAGCAACCCAGGCGATACTTTGACCCACAAGCATTAAAAGAATTAGTCTCGTCAGTTAAACAGCATGGCATTCTCCAACCTCTGTTGGTGCGTCCAGTGGCGGAAGGTCAATATGAATTAGTCGCAGGAGAACGACGCTATCGAGCAGCTACAGAGGTGGGACTAGAAAATGTGCCTGTAGTTGTGCGTGAGCTAACTGATGACCAAGCTTTTCAGTTGGCTTTAATTGAAAACCTGCAACGAGAAGACTTAAATCCTGTTGAGGAAACTGAAGGGATTTTGTACCTGTTAGCTATCCGGCTTGAGTGTGATGTGGAATCTGTCAAATCCCTGCTGTATCGGATGAAGAACGCCCAGAACAAAGGGGAACAGGACTCTAAAGATTCATTAAATGAATCTAGGAGAAACGTTTCTCCTAAGTTAGATCATGAGGCGGAATCTGAGGAAAACTTTTCTTTGAACTCGGATGAGTCGATGGAATCTAAGAGCAACATTTCTCCTAAGTCAGATGAATCGAAAAAATCTAGGAGAAACGTTTCTCCTAAAGGAGATGATGAACAATTTTCAAAGGTAAAAGAGGTGTTTGAGAGCCTGGGACTAATGAATTGGCTATCGTTCACCACCAAGCGTTTACCTTTGCTCAATCTGCCCTCTGAGATTTTAATGGCACTGCGGTCTGGTCAGTTGGAATACACCAAAGCCCAAGCCCTGGCACGAGTAAAAGATGATGAACTGCGAAAACAACTTTTATCAGAGGCGATAGCTCAGGACTGGTCTTTAAGCCAAATCAAGGAACAAATCCCAGCCAGCACTTCGGCTGAATCACCCGATTCATCTAAAGCATCTAACCAAATACCGGAACAACTCAAAAATATCACCCAGCGCATTAAGAAGCGTCAGCTTTGGAAAGAACCTCGCAAGCAAAAACAGCTAGTAAACCTTTTAAACAAGCTGGAAGCGTTACTAGGGAACGAGTGACTTAGTAAAAGTTGTCAGGGTATTATCCTTAATATCATTATGGTTCAGAGAAAAAGCAATCGCGTACTTAACTGGAGGTTATAGCTAAGTGGGAGAAGCAAAACGACGCAAACAGATTTTAGGTGATACCTACGGTACATCAGCAACGATCAAGCAGGCAATACAAATTGCTAAAAAAAAGAATGATGCACTATTGCCATCTGATTTTTTACCTGATTTGGGTTTAGAGGTAGCTTCCCAAATAGGAGAAGAACCTTTTCGGTTGACTGTTATAGAATTCCAAAAATTCAAAATCCTTCAGAATTACGGACAAGGGACATTGGCAATTACTTTTGTCCCCTCAACATTTTTTACAACTGCCGCCACTGGTGGTATCAATTCGCCTATTGTGGCACGACCAGCTATGATGGCACTGGAGATTTATGATCCAGACAGGAGTAAAGTTGAGGCAGTCACAGAAGCACTCAAATCCGGTATCGACATAAAAGCTAATTGGTCAAAAAGGTTTTTTAGCCAAAATCCTATTTACAAAGAATTGATTGTGCCAATTCATCTAATGCCCTATGAGGAAGATAGGTTAGGTTTAAAACATATTGCTGACCATATCTAACATTTTTAAATGCCCGTTTATTGCCACTGCTTCTTGAGTCGAGCAAAATGGCAACAAGTTCGGGCAGCACTTTAGGAGTATTGGCTTAGGTTTACTTAACTCGGTTTCTTGAATTTCGCTTTCTTCGGGCTTGTCTCTTTTGCTGGGCTTTCTTCAGCCTCTCATTATCATTAACGGTAGGTCGGTTGCTAAGAATTTTTGGTATATGGTGGTAGAGAAGTGATTCTAAGGATTGAGACTGAACGTCTGCACTACTTTTTAAACCAAATTTTACCTGCACGTCATCCCAATCTAGAAAATCATCATCAACACACCCAGCTTCAAAGGCTTGCTCAATTATAGGTAAAGAATCTATTGCTTTGAGATCACTCAACGCGGAGATCAGATGAGCATTGAACTCAGGACTATTTTCTTCAAAAGATTTGAGGTGACGAAAAAGAATACTAACACAATCCGCGTGATGCTCTGGATAGACAAATGCAAGTTTTTTCAGAGTATAAATAGCTTGAGATTGTGAATTTTCGTCATGAGACGGATCAGCAAGATAAGCGGTTAGTGCTGGAATTACCGGTAAACCAATCAGACTTAAAACATCTGTCAATTCATCAAAAAATCCATACAATGCATCACTTTTAAAATTATAGGTTTTGGGAAATAAGCAAATTAATGGTTCAATTGCAGTTTCGGCTCGGAGTTGTCCTAATACCCGAATTGCATGAAGAGGCGCGTATTCTAATAAACTGTCTTTACCAAACACAGCATAGTCATGATCATCTAGATTGTACAGTGATTCATCTGTTACCATGCAGATCAACTCAGGAATATCAAGAGCCGTGATGCCTAATTCCTGATAGTCAGGCCATTCCGCCGGGGATAAATTGTCAGTCCCCGGCGGATAGTTAAACAATTGATTAACAGGATGTGAGTAACTATCTATGTTCATAAAAATCAAACCTTAATTTTTATGGTTGGACACACTTTTTGTTCAATGTTAGCGAAAACCGAGTATGGGGTGTAAAAATAGCATAGATGCCCATCACCCTTTCACCCCTTCATTCTGTCGGTTTGGTGGTTTTTTCGTACTCACTCGTGCGATTGTCTTGCTCTTGTGGATTCCAAGTCAGTGCGCCTGAGTTTTCACCGTCTAGATTCGGTTTAACACACACAACGTTTCGGGGCTGGAATCAAACCTTTACCAAAAGCAATTGACAGCCTTTACTTTGGATCTGTTTCTTACCTGATTATCTTACTCAAGCCAGTTGTAGCGAAGCGGTGACTGAGCGCTGCGATGAATCTAGTTGGCCTCACCAGGGGTTTTCTACAG
>PWQB01000484.1 GCA_003556955.1 Nostocaceae cyanobacterium CSSed10_463m | reverse complement strand
TCTTAGTGTCTTAGTGTTTCCCTAATTTCAGGATTTAATTGTCCACAGATGCACACAGATGTAGGGGCGGGTTCTCAGATATGCTTAACAATTAACGATATTATTTATAAACCCGCCCTCTATACTTTCACAATATCGCAACATGAACATCAAACGATTAGAAAAACTCAAGCAAAAATTGACTACCGAAGCAGACTTATCAAATATCTGGTTATTTTATTGGATAATTTTGCCGATTATGCTGAATTTACAGATTTGGGTAAGCCAGCGTATAATCAATATCTAGATGCTATCCTGCACAGCACTTGTGAGCAAATGTTTGGTAAAAAAATCAAAATTACTAACTTTCTCCCCATTCACATTGCCGAATATAATTTTTTTCATGCCCCTTTTCAAGCTGAAAAACGTATTGGGGGGGTAATTTATTTTGAAGATATAAAAATTGGCTTAATTGCCGTATCAGCCCATTATCCTCCCACAGATGAAGTTAAATATTCACGCTTTTCCGAAATAATGCAATTGCCGAAACTTAATCGCAACGATCTGAATTAGATTCATCCCCAACTGGTAAATACTGACGCATTCGGATGCAATAGGCAATATCTTTGTGACTTTGTGACTTTGTGTTTTCTCAATTTTAAGATTTAATTGTCCACAGATGAAGAATTTTCTTTGTGACTTTGTGACTTTGTGTTTCTTAAACCGAAAGAGGCAAAAATAATGAAAGATTTACCAGAAATATTAGCGATCGCTCGTCATGTTGCTTGGGGTGCATCTGATATACTCAGAAGTTATTACCACGGAACTGTCAAAAATCCTGACCTTGATATCCAGTACAAACAAAATGAGCCAGTAACCGTTGCAGATGTCGCCACCAGTCAGTATATTCTAGGCGAGCTACAAGCAGCATTAGGTAATCAAGATTTTGCCTATATTAGTGAAGAAACCTATAAATCACAACTTCCCGAAAATTCTCCTTCCTGGGTATGGATAATTGATCCTTTAGATGGTACACGGGACTTTATCCAAAAAACCGGTGAATATGCCATACACATCGCTTTAGTGAAAGATAAACGCCCAGTTTTAGCAGTGGTTGCTGTGCCAGAAGCAGAAAAGTTATACTTTGCTACTAAAGGCGGAGGTACATTTGTCGAAACTCGTCATGGCTTCACCCCCATACAAGTCTCATCAGGTAAACCCATCCGCGATTTAACTATAGTTGCTAGTCGTTCCCACCGCAATCCACCCTTGGATTATGTGTTAGAAAACTTCCCCTCTCAAAATCATAAATCTGTGGGTAGTGTTGGTTGTAAAATTGCCACAATTCTGGAACAACAAGCAGATATTTACATCTCTCTTTCTGGGAAGTCTGCCCCTAAAGATTGGGATATTGCCGCCCCAGAGCTAATTTTAACCGAAGCTGGCGGCCAGTTCACACATTTTGATGGTACCTTGTTACAATACAACACCGGAGATATTAACCAATGGGGTGGTTTGTTAGCCAGTAATGGTGAACATCACCAACTGCTATGCGAAACAGCAGCAAATTTATTAGCAAAGTTCACTGGTGAATAGTGTGGTGGGGAGAATGATTTTCCAAGTTCTGGCTGAGGATTATTAAAAAATGTTGCGCGTTTATCATCTTCTTCTCGGTATTATTTTATTACCTGTCACCATAGTGGGAATCAAAACCGTGCGCCCGCGTCTTTCTCCTGCGGTTGAGGAAAAACCGGTTCCTGTGAACACCACAAATTACTACAATTCTCGCCCAACCACTCCAAAACTTACTCCCCCGACAGTAGGAAATACTTGGAACAAAAGTTTAGGTAGAACACCTATTCCTGAAGGTTGGGAAGTCATCCCCTGTGAGGGAAATTCGCCTTTGTTGTGTGTTTCTTCCCAAGGAAAACTTTTAGGAACAGTGGAAGTCGGAGTTTATTCACTCGGAGATTATCCCAAATTTCAAGAACATCTGCTTAATGCCGGCATTTTTCTCGATTATCCACTAGATTATCAAAATCCGGAATACCAAAAAAAGTTATTAACAGCACTTAAAGCTTGGGTTGCAGATGTGAATGACACTATTTTACGCGATCGCCAACAAACTTTTAACAACAAAATCCTCTTTTCCGCCTACCCACCGCAACCAGCATCTGTAGGTAAACTTCCAGGAATACGCTATGGTTTTGTGGGGATAAAACCAGAAGGGGGAGTGCAAGAATTACATATTAGTCATGTTGCTTTTGATGGTCAGGATTTATATGTCATGACCACAGCTTTTGACCCCGACTCGGTGACAGGTAAATTTGACGAATTAGAAAACTTGGCAATTTTTCAACCTTACTTTGCTGCCATTGCAGCTAATTTAAACTTACCATTTCAGGAGTTAATGGGATATCAATAAAAAATTCTGTACCATTTCCCGGCGCAGAATCACAAGTTAAGCGGCCTTGGTGTTGATTAACAATCACCTGATAACTAATAGACAATCCCAACCCTGTACCACTACCCACAGGTTTAGTAGTAAAAAAAGGATCAAATATTTTTTGCTGCACCTGTGGTGTCATCCCATCACCATTATCAGCTATGGTAATTCTTAACATCTTTTCCTCAGTGACTTCAGTGGCAATTCTAATCACGGGATTGTCTTTTATTTTACCATGAATGCAAGCATCTTGTAAAGCATCAATGGCATTATTTAATATATTCATAAATACCTGATTCATTTGACTAGCAAAACAATTAATTTGCGGTAGTTCGGCGTAATTTTTCCTCACTTGAATTGCTGGGTAATTTCTCTGCTGTTTCAGTCTATGTTCTAAAATCATTAAAGTGCTATCAATACCTTCATGAATATCCACAGCTTTCATTTGCGATTCATCCAAGCGGGAAAAATTACGTAAGCCTAAAACAATCTTCTCTATACGGGAACTTCCCGACTTCATAGAGGTAATAATTTTTGGTAAGTCTTCGATGAGAAAATCTAAGTCAATTTCTGCGGCTTTTTTTGCTGCTAGATTAGTATCTTGTTGTTGATAAACTGCAATCAAATCTAGTAAATTTTGGATATACTTCTGCAAATGGTCAATATTAGCATGAATAAAATTAATGGGATTATTAATTTCATGAGCAATTCCCGCCACCATTTGCCCCAAAGATGACATTTTTTCACTTTGAATTAATTGCGCTTGGGTAGTTTGTAATTTTGCTAATGCTTGTTGCAAACTTTGGTTTTTTTCGTGCAGTTCTTGGGTTCTTTTCTCTACTTTTGCTTCTAATTGCTGATTCACTTGTGCTAAACTTTTATAAAGCATAGCATTCTCTAATGAGATGGCTGCTTGGGTAGTGAGGAGTTTGAGAATTTCTATGCGATCGCGTGTAAATGCTCCTATAGTCAGATGGTTTTCTAAATAAATAATTCCCATTAATTCCCCTTGATTAATAATAGGAATACATAATAAACTCGCAGATTGACAAGTATTAATATAACTATCTTCTGCCAAAAATGGTACAGATTTAGCATCATCGCTGACGAAGGGTTCTAAAGTGCGTTGCACATATTTAATTAAACTAATGGGAACATCTCGACTCATATCTAAACTAATAGATGGAAACTGTGTAACAATATTCCCAGTCTCAGAACTAGAAGCAACCGCAGTCACAATTAAAGGTAATTCTTCATCTTCCCGGATGATGAGAGCCGATTTAGAAGCGCCGGCATTTTCCATCACCACCCGCATAATATTAGTTAGTAGTTTATCCAGTTCAATTTCTTCAGAAAGTGCTTGAGATGCTTTAATCACAGCTGCTAAATCTAAAGAATCAGAAATACTGGTATTAGAACTAGAACTTAATATACAGACATCTTGACGATTCTCAGGAAGGCGATGATTTTCCGGTTCAAGTATCGCCGCAAAGAACTGGGGATATTGTGTTACTAAATCTTTAACTTTCGCTGTCGCACCCCAGCGAGTGTAACTATAGTAAGCATCAATGAAATAAGTTTGAGCAATTTTTGTTTTTCCCCATTGCAGATAAAATTTAGCCGCTAATTCCTGAGCCAGACTTGCTTCATTAATATAGTCATGTTCCTGAGCCAGAGAAATAGCTTGATCATATAATTCCAT
>PWQB01000736.1 GCA_003556955.1 Nostocaceae cyanobacterium CSSed10_463m | reverse complement strand
AAAAGAAAGTCACGAACATGAAGCAAAGATAGATATTAAAATGCTGGGAATTGTCTTTAGTATGGCTAGTTCTAATCTGTTAAATGGCAGATATTACAGACAAGTTATGCATCGGGTTGTAGAAGATTTTGGTGTAGATAAAATTTGTAAAGCCCAAATCCCAGTTGATATGAATGTGGCTAAGGCTGTGGATAGTTTTATGCCGGTTGTGTTAACTGCACCCCAATCATCTGGTTCAAAGGCATTTTCTCAGTTAACTCAGGAGTTGTTGCAGAAGTTATAGAAACCAAATTTCCGTACACTAATGGCGGGCAAGATGCCCGCACCACAAGAGTGTCAAATCTTGCATTTAAACCTTGTCTATCATGAAAAGTGGAGTTTTTGTCATTGCGACGTAAGGAAGCAATCTCACCATCTTGACTAAAAACTAACTACAGTTCTCAAAGTAGACAAGGTTTATTTATATTGCATTTCTCGATAAGCAGCATAAACGCCTTTGACGTTATACCAATTGAGGAAAATGCGGGCAACTTCTAAAGCCAACTGGGGTTTACCTAAATTAATTAACCATTGCAAAACAGGAGCCATTGTCCGCTCATTCAGTGCGCCATTAAGTGAGAGAATACCCCAAAGTAACCGATGAAACCAAGTCATTTGGATCATCATTTTTACTTCCCAAGTTGGATGCTTTTGATAAAATAAAACTCCCATGCGTCCCCGTTGAATTTCTTGGTCAATCAAACGGGGAATTTGCTCTAAGTTAAATGGTGGATGCCAATGATAGCCAACTGCGGCTGGACATTTAATCAGTTGTAATCCCAGTTTTTTGAGTCTGACACCTAATTCTAAATCTTCCCAACCATAGAGTTGGAAACTATTATCAAATAGTCCGGCTTTCTCTAGCCAATGTTTAGCGATCGCCACATTACCTGTAGCAAAAAAAGCTGCGGAAAAATCCGTAATTTTATAAGGTTCCGCCGTTGGTTGCTCAAAATTGCAAGTATTAATCACGGCTCCGTAGGTGAATAAGCGATCGCTTCCCAGTTTTTCCCGTCCCTGCACAAGCGCATCTGCATGAGCTTGCAGGAAATTTGGCAATACTACCAAATCACTATCAATAAAGATAATTGTGTCTCCCAGTGCCTTTTTAACCCCCAAATTACGAGCCGCAGCCGGTCCCGCGTGGTCTTGCTCAAAACATCGCACATGGGGAAATTCTTCTTTATGTGCTGCTAACCATTCCAGTGTGCCATCAGTCGAACCATCATCAACTAGGACGATTTCGTAATCAGTCACTGAACTAGATGCACTCAACTCCTGCACCTCCAAAGCCCGGAGGCATTTTTCTAAAATCGGCTGGCGATTATAAGTCGGTATCACAACGCTGAAAAACACAATCTCACCCACCCACAACAGTATTACCCATCTCCAGCATAGGACAACAGAGTACTGAACACTGTTCCTTCCTCTATCATTCGTAATTTTGAATCTAATTTATTTATAAAGTCAAATTAAACAATACATAACCTGATGTTAATACTTATTGCCTAAATTGGAACCGACCTAATAAATTTTGTACTCGTTAGCAGTACTAGCGCCATTCTACTTGTGATCAATGGAACACAAATGAGAATTGGGGAGATTTACCAGATATATGCCAGTGTTTTCTGCCAATATGTAGAGTTTTTCTTTACCAGATTGCACTTGTCATTAAGAAATTAACTGAATAGCAACTTTCTGAACTTAAATAAATTGGAGAACACAGAATGAAAGGTCATCTTCATCCCAAGAACGATATCACCATCAACCCATCCGGTAACGAGTCAATCCTTGACGTAATTGGACGCGTTAGCATGAAGCGCAGACGTTTCATCACGACAACTGCGGCAGCTACTGCGGCAACTGTGTTTAGTGATATTGCCATAAGTGGTTTTCTCCAAACTGTAGAAGCAGCACCAGTTCCAGCCGGACTTGGTTTTGCTGGTATTGGTTTCGAGAGCATCGAGCCAAATCTGCTCAACCCAGCAACAGGACTGTTAGAGAAGGATCTTGTCACCGTTCCCAAAGGTTACACAGCTAGAATACTATCTGCTTGGGGTGATCCCATCATGCCTGGTGCGCCAAACTGGTTACCAGATGCTTCCCAGGATGCGGCGGCACAAGAAAAGCAAGTGGGGATGAACCATGACGGAATGCACTTCTTCCCTCTACCAGGACGAAGCTATCTCAACCGGACATCAGGTTTACCAGTACCTGTAGAAGGACGCGCATATAACAATCGGGGGCTACTGTGCGTTAACCACGAATATACCCAAGAAATCTTCCTTCATCCCACTGGTAATGAAAGTGATGACGAAATGACCATTGAGAAAGCTAGGAAGACTCAAGCTGCTCATGGCGTATCTGTTCAAGAAGTAGTCAAAGACAGATTTGGTAATAGCTGGAGTGTTAATCGCAATTCTCGTTATGGTCGCCGGATTACTGCTAACACAGAAATGCGCGTTTCTGGGCCTGCGGCTGGTGATGCGTTGATGAAATCTAAGAAATTTTCCATTCAACCTAATGGATCATTTGAAATTGGTACTAATGATGGCTACACTGCCTATGGTACTATCAACAACTGCGCCCACGGTGTAACTCCCTGGGGTACTTACCTCACCTGTGAAGAAAACTTCCAAGGTTATTTTACTAACCGGACATTTAGTAACGACCAAGAAGACGATGTGAATAACGACGTACTTGTTAGTCTAGGTCTGGAAGGGAAAAAAGCTGATATCATCAATGGACAAAGACGCTACGGTATTCCCGCAGGTGCTGGTGGTCGTCGCTGGGCTGTGGTTGACCCCCGTTGGGATGCTTTTGACAATCCCCTGGAACCGCATTTATTTGGTTGGATAGTTGAGATTGATCCTTATGATCCCGACAGTAAACCAGTCAAACGTACTTCAATGGGTCGCATCAGACACGAGAGCGCTCAATATGTTGTCGATGATAACAACCGTCTGGCTTACTATACAGGTGACGACAACAGAAACGAGTATATCTATAAGTTCGTTTGCGATAGACAATATAATCCCAATGTTCGTAGTGCTAACCGTGACCTCCTAGATCACGGTACTCTGTATGTCGCCAAATTCAATGACAATGGTACTGGTGAATGGCTACCTCTAGTTTACGGACAGGGTGGTTTAACACCAGCGAATGGATTTAATAGCCAAGCTGAAGTGCTGATTAAAACCAGACAAGCTGCCGATAGATTAGGCGCAACCATGATGGATCGCCCAGAGTGGATTGCTGAACGTCCCCGCATTGATGGATTCAATGAAGTTGAAGTCTACTGCACATTGACTAGCAATAATCGTCGTGTAGAAGAAGGTGCAGCAAATGCCTCAGTAAATAACCCAGACGGTACAACCCCCGGAGGTACAGCAAATCCTCCCGTTGATGCTGCTAACCCACGTCCTGATAACATTTACGGTCATATCATTCGTTGGCGTGAAACTGGACGTAGCGTTGCAGCTACCACATTCAATTGGGATATTTTTGTTCTGTGTGGCGATAAACAAAACTCCAACCCTAATCGTCAAGGCAATATCAATGGTGACGACTTTGTAAATCCAGATGGTCTGTGGTTCGACTACTACGGTCGTCTCTGGATTCAAACAGACCATGCAGGTACTGGTAGAGGTACTACAATCAACATCGGTAGTAACTCAATAGTTTGTGCCAACCCTAATGATCCCAGAGAGGTCAAGCTCTTCTTAAGCAGCCCAACAGACTGTGAAGTGACTGGTATCATCACTACACCTGATCACAGAACCATGTTCATCAACATTCAACACCCAGGTTCTCGCGGAAGTGTTGCCAATCCTACAAGCAACAGCGACTGGCCACACAGCCAAGGTTATGGCCCCCAAGGTCGTCCTCGTTCGGCGACAGTGGTAATTACAAAAAATGACGGTGGCATTATTGGTACCTAGAGTTAAAACCCCCGTCCGATAAATAATACCCAGATCCCCGACTTCTTAGAGGGTGTTTGAAAAGTAGTTGGCTGTGATTTTAGGCACTCGCAGATCCCCTTGAGCCTCCCCTTGAAAAGGGGGGAATTAGAATCAAAGTCCCCCTTTTTAAGGGGGATTTAGGGGGATCTAGAATGTTTT
>PWQB01000443.1 GCA_003556955.1 Nostocaceae cyanobacterium CSSed10_463m | reverse complement strand
TAACGGAAACTAGAGGAGATGAACTGGAACGTTTTCTTAAGGATATCCGCGATCGCCATCCAGAATTAAATCATTTGCCAATTGTATTTGCTCCTACTCCAGATTTCAAGGGGGCGTTGCAAGATGGTTTTGCGGCAGCTGTGGAAAGTATTGTCAGGGAAATTCCCAAAGCTGGGGGGATTAGAACAGAACAAGTCACTATTTTGGCTGGTTCCTCTCTAACACCAGGGGATTTGCAGGAAATCAAAGAGATGGTGACTGCTTTTGGCTTAGTGCCAATTATTGTCCCTGATATTGGTGCTTCTCTAGATGGTCATTTAGAAGACGGCTATAGTGCTGTTACCGCTAGTGGCACTACTTTAAAACAGCTACGAGATGTGGGTAGTTCCGCCTTTACCATCGCTTTAGGCGAGAGTATGCGACCGGCTGCCAAAATCCTAGAGGAGCGCTTTAACATCCCTTATGAGGTGTTTGGTGAACTGACTGGATTGGAACCAGTGGATGAGTTTTTGCAAGCATTGGCGATTCTCAGCAGCAATAGCGTACCGGAAAAATACCGTCGCCAACGTCGCCAGCTACAAGATGCGATGCTAGATACTCATTTTTACTTTGGTGCAAAGCGAGTTTCTTTGGCGTTGGAACCAGATTTATTATGGTCAACGGTCAACTTTTTGCAATCGATGGGGAGTCAAATTCATGCAGTGGTGACAACGACGCGATCGCCTCTGTTGGAAAAACTCCCGGTTAAAAGCGTCACCATCGGCGATTTAGATGACTTTGAGCAACTGGCGGTTGGTTCTGATTTATTGATTGGTAACTCTAACGTTGGTGCGATCGCCAAACGTCTCTCAATTCCTCTTTATCGTCTGGGTATTCCTATCTACGACCGTTTAGGAAATGGATACTTCACTAAAGTTGGTTATCGAGGCACAATGGAGCTTTTATTTGGCATCGGTAATCTATTTTTAGAGGCTGAAGAACAGAGAGTTAAACATTTATGGGAAATAGGGATTGGATAGTAGGGGCGGGTTTAGTAATATCGTCGTTGATCTTGAATGATATCTGTAAACCCGCCCTGACTGGGGACTAAATTATTTTCAATTCCCCATCCCCAATTCCCAATTCCCAATCCCCAATCCCCAATCCCCAATCCCTAATAACCGATCCTTAATTCAGGAAAAGAGAATGAAAATTGCCTTTACCACAAGTGACCGAGTTCATATTAATGCTCACTTCGGATGGGCAAAAGAAATTGATGTTTATGAAATTTCTGACGAGGGATATGAATTTGTAGAAACCCTGAAGTTTGAAGGGGATCTCAAAGAAGATGGTAACGAAGATAAAATCACCCCCAAACTTGATGCTTTGGTTGATTGTACCATCGTTTATGTCACAGCAATTGGTGGTAGTGCCGCAGCTCGTTTAATTAAGAAAGGCGTTACCCCAGTTAAAGCTAAATCAGAAACAGAAGAAATTAGTGAAGTCCTCGACAAACTGGTGAAAACTCTCAAGGGTAATCCTCCACCTTGGTTGCGTAAAGCCTTAAGACAAACCACTCCCAACTTTGCAGATTAATTTGAAGTTAAATCCCAGCCATGAGTACAAATAATAGTGTGAACGGTAGCACTGATACAGTAGCCTTAAATTCCCCTTTCTTGAAAACATTAGTTCAACAAATTCGGGGACAAGATACTTATGGAGTTTATCGTAATTGGTCGGATGAATTAATCCTCAAACCGTTTGTAGTTACCAAACAAAAGAAACGGGAAATTTCTCTTGAGGGTGAAGTTGATCCCATTACTCAAGCGCGGATTATGTCATTTTTCCGGGCTGTAGCGGCTGATATTGAAAAAGAAACAGGTCTAATCTCTCAGGTTGTAATTAACTTAACTCATGAAGGATTTGGCTGGGCGCTGGTTTTTTCAGGCCGTCTTTTACTAGCTAAAAAAGCCTTGCGTGATGCTCATCGCTTTGGTTTTGAATCCTTGGAAAAATTGGCAGAAGAGGGCGAAAGCTATGTCAAAAAAGGTGTGGAATTAGGTAAGAAATTCTCTGAAGTAGGCGACCTATAATTATGCCTACAAAATAGTTAATCTTTGTGTCTTATTGTCTTCGTGGTCAAAGAAGAGTAAAAGGGACAGGGGAGAAGAGGAACGGTTGTTAAGTAACCGGAAGTTTAAAGTAATTTCTTACTCCCCCTTGCTCCCTGCTCCCTGCCCCCCTGCCTCTTTTAACCACCAAGGGACAAAGACACAAAGGTATTTCTTGGGATTTTTCTGCAACTTAATTAAAAGGAGTAGTAAATGGCTCAGGTGAGCGAAACCAGTATTGAAGAACTCAAAACCAAGATTAAGCGGCTCAATAGTAAAGCTGGTCAAATGAAAATGGATCTGCATGATTTAGCAGAAGGTTTGCCCACAGATTACAAAACTCTGATGGATGTAGCAGCTGCGACTTATAAAATCTATGAACAGCTAGATCAGCTTAAGCAACAGCTAAAAACAATGGAGAATCAGCAATGAGTAAAGATATTAATGAATTCAAAAAGCTAGTAGATGCAGAGGAGTTTTTTAACTTTTTTAATCTGCCCTACGACAAAGAAAATGTGAATGTAAATCGTCTGCATATTTTGAAGAAATTTTCTCAATATATGGCAGAGGTTGATGAAAGTTCTCCTAACTTAAGTACGGAAGAAAAATTACATCAATATTCTTTAGCTTTGCAAAAAGCTCATGATCTTTTCCTCGAATCAACACCCTATGAACAAAAGCTGTTCAAGGTGTTTAATGACAAGCCCAAGAATGTAGTTACGCTGACAGAAATCACTTCTGATTAGGAGGTAAAAAGTGATCAACCTAACGCCTACCGAATTAGAACGCTATAGTCGCCAAATGATGCTCCCAAATTTTGGCGAACTAGCTCAGAAACGCCTGAAGTCAGCGACAGTTTTGGTTACAGGTGTGGGGGGATTAGGCGGTACGGCGGCGCTATACTTAGCAGTAGCGGGCGTTGGGCGACTAATTCTAGTCCGGGGTGGTGATTTGCGCTTGGATGATATGAATCGTCAGATTTTAATGACTGATGATTGGGTAGGTAAACCAAGGGTATTTAAAGCTAAAGAAACTCTTGAAGCTATCAATCCGGATATCCAGGTGGAAGTTGTTCATGATTATGTCACTCCGGAAAATGTAGACTCCTTAGTACAATCGGCTGATATGGCCTTGGATTGCGCCCACAATTTTACAGAACGCGACTTGCTTAATGCTGCTTGTGTGCGTTGGCGTAAACCAATGGTGGAAGCTGCTATGGATGGGATGGAGGCGTACCTGACGACAATTATTCCTGGTGTGACTCCTTGTTTATCCTGTCTATTTCCAGAAAAGCCTGATTGGGATAGACGTGCTTTTTCTGTTTTGGGCGCTGTTTCGGGGACTTTAGCTTGTCTAACAGCGTTGGAGGCGATTAAGCTGATCACTGGGTTCAGTCAACCTCTGTTATCGCAATTGCTAACAATTGACTTGAATCGGATGGAATTTGCCAAGCGTCGTTCTCAACGCGATCGCGCTTGTCCAGTATGCGGTAATACTGCACCCTGGAGATACGGACAACCCCCATCGATGGAACCTACAAGCAATTGTACAAAGTAGTCATTAGTCATTTGTTAACTGATAACTGTTAACTGATAACTGATAACTGACACCTGACACCTGACACCAAAACTTCATCGCAACACATCAGGAGACGTAATGGCTGTTAGCTTAACAGAAAAGGCAGAGTTTCGTCTGCGGGCGTTTTTACGAGGTTCTTCCTCTGATAATAATGACGCTAAAAAAGGTATCCGTGTATCTGTAAAAAATGGTGGTTGCAGTGGCTATGAATATGGAATTGATGTCACTAGCAAACCACAACCAGATGATGTGGTAATTCAGCAAGGTAATGTGTTGATTTACGTTGATGCTAAAAGTGCGCCGTTATTAGACGGGGTTGTGATCGACTTTGTAGAAGGGGTAATGGAAAGTGGCTTTAAGTTCACTAACCCTAATGCAAGTGATACCTGCGGTTGTGGAAAATCATTCAAAACCGATGATGGTACACCCACTGGTGTACCTTGCAGCTAGTAATTCGTAATTCGTAGTTCGTAATTCGTAGTTCGTAATTCG
>PWQB01000838.1 GCA_003556955.1 Nostocaceae cyanobacterium CSSed10_463m | reverse complement strand
TACAGCGTTTTAGTCTTAGACCAAGCCCTGGTTCCGGGGGGTTGCGCTTCCACATTTCAACGGCGCGGATTTACCTTTGATGTGGGGGCGACTCAGGTAGCTGGATTAGAACCAGGGGGAATCCATCACCGGATTTTCTCAGAATTAGGGATAGATTTACCAGAGGCGACACCTTGTGACCCCGCTTGTGCTGTGTATTTACCTGGGGAAAGTACACCGATTAATGTTTGGCGTGACCAAAAGAAATGGCGAGAGGAACGCCAAAAACAATTTCCTGGGAGTGAACCGTTTTGGCAGATGATGGCGGTGTTATTTGAAGCTAGTTGGCAATTCCAAGGACGCGACCCGGTATTACCTCCCCGGAGTTTGTGGGATTTATGGCAATTAACTCAAGCGGTACGCCCTAGTACATTAATTACTGTCCCCTATACATTATTTACTGTGGGGGATGCTTTACGCTTTTACGGTTTGGGTAATGACCATCGTTTGAAAACGTTTTTGGATTTGCAATTAAAGCTATATTCTCAAGTTGATACAGAGGAAACAGCTTTACTTTATGCAGCTACGGCGTTGAGTGTCTCTCAATTACCCCAAGGTTTATTTCACCTCCAAGGTAGTATGCAGGTACTAAGCGATCGCCTAGTGGAATCCTTAGAACGAGATGGTGGTAAGTTATTAATGCGCCACACTGTAGAACAAATCCAGGTGGAAAATAACCAAGCTACGGCTGTAGTGATTAGAAATCAGAAAACAGGCGAAATCTGCACAGAAACCGTAGACCATGTAGTTGCTAACGTTACTGTACAGAACTTAGTGCAACTATTGGGAGAAAAAACACCCTCTGGCTATAAAAATCGCGTGGAAAAATTACCCCAAGCGTCGGGTGCGTTTGTGGTGTATTTAGGCGTAGATATCAGCGCCATTCCCCCAGATTGTCCGCCCCATCTACAATTCCTCTATGATGTCGATGGACCGATTGGAGAAAATAATTCTCTGTTTGTTTCCGTCAGTCATCCCGGAGATGGACGCGCCCCAGACGGGAAAGCCACAATTATCGCTTCATCCTTTGTTGATCCTGCACCTTGGTGGGAAACTAATAATTATCAAGGACTTAAACAGAAGTATACAGAAGATGCGATCGCCCGTCTTTCTCAATACTTTTACCTCAAACCAGAAACCATCATTCATCAAGAAGCCGCCACACCCCGGAGTTTTGCCCATTACACAGCACGCGATCGCGGTATAGTAGGCGGTATTGGTCAAAGAATACCCACTTTTGGCCCCTTTGGATTTGCTAATCGCACACCCATCAACCATTTATGGTTAGTCGGTGACTCCACTCATCCCGGAGAAGGTACAGCAGGAGTCAGTTACTCAGCCCTAACAGTGGTCAGACAAATTGAAGCGAAATCTCAGCACAAATACTAAACTTCTAGCTTAAATGAACTACATCATAGCCCCCTCCTCGCTTGCGGGGAGGGGGTTGGGGGTGGGGTTCTTATATCTCATATCTGTGTGCATCTGTGGTTTAATCTCAAGAATAATAACTAGTAAAATTACATCCTCATAGTAATTTGGATGTAAGTACTCTTGCTGATGCTCACAACTAAGATAAGCTGGATAAATGAATTACGAAACAGCTCGCCAACTCCTCGTAGCCCAGACACTCACAACTGATGAAAATCCAGATGCTTTGTTAATGCGGATGAAGCTAGGAAAACCACCAGTACCCGGTCAAATCACCGCGATTTTGTTAGCCTTAAAAGTGGTCTTTGAAGCGATGAAAGACGCACCCAACCTCGACCGAGAATTAGCCTTCGCCCTTTATCAGTTAGGTGTAAAGGCGCAGCAAATATTTGTAGCAGGGCGCAAAGCTGGGGTTGATTGGCCGCCCCTACTGAAGGAAGATTTACTGAGAATTTCCCTAGCTACTGAAAGCATCTTTTCTGGTATCTGGCAAACCCCATCTCCTGTAGGATTAGGAGGATTATAGAGGCGACTTGCAGCAGGTTGGGTTCAACCGAACCCACAGCAAACGCCAACTATTAACGATTTCGCAATTCAGATTCCAACTTATCCAGGTCAGCTTTGAGAAAAACCGTCATTTGACCGGTGAAAGCTTTACCTCCTGGGGGTTGGGCAATTTCCATCCAATAAGCATAGCGATCGCCTACACGTAATTCTCCCTGTAAAGCCTCCCTGATAGGCGTTCTAGCCATCCGAGCCGAGTTAATTGTACTCTGGTTAGGATACTCATAGATGACTTGAGCGCGATTAAAATCTTGATAGATATCTAAGCCATAAATTACCCGTAAAGATTCCTGGAGACGTTGAAAACTTATACCGTTAATGGCATCATACATAGTCAGGCGTTCGCTACGAATCCGACTACGGTCTTGGGTCATTGTCACCCTACCAGGAGGTAACACCGATGCGAGAAAAGTGAATCGCTGGGCTGCTGTATCACTTTTTTGGATAAATAAACGTTCTCCCGGTCGAGGGCGGAGTGTCGGATGTGCTTTGATCCAAGTAGTGACTTCTTCTGTAGTTTGTCCCGGTAGCGCATCAGCCTGGGAATCAAACACCATTCCCATACCCAGCCAGGGAACTAGAGAAAAAGGTAAAATCAAGAAGTTGAGCAGAGATTTTTGCAGCATTTTCCTATTCGGGACTTATCGGGAAATTTCCCCCGTCAGGGGATAATCATAGTTTTCCCATTTTTAGGTATTGTGCATCAACCCCTAACATCAAACTAAATTTCTGCCTCCATCAAGGCTGTCAGATTTAAGCTATTTAAGATGTTGGACTTAATTGGGCGCTTTTCATCCCAAAAAATTAGAGATGAATAATAATTTATAGCTGCTGGAGAAGTCAAAATCTCAAAAGTCTTTTGTGCTGTTTCCTCATTATCAAAACTGAGAAAGTAAACAGTATCATCAAAAACCACAGGTTTCTCACTCAGCTTACCAATTAATCGAAACTCTAAGCGCTTATAAAGTCCACAAATTGCTATTTTCCAAGGTTTAAAAGTATATGAACCAACCCCAAAAATAGAAAATCTGGGTTGATTTTTGTATATTTTACTTTTGCGATTGTCTAAGTATAGCAACCGCCAAGGTTTTTAGGACATGGCAAAAGCCTAAAACCCAGTGACGGTAGGGGCGGGTTTACTAATATCCTCGTTGATATTGAATGATATCTATGAACCCGCCCCTACTTTTGACTCTAGATAATCCCAAGTCTATTGATGTCGCCATTGCAAAGCGTTAGAAATAGTTAAAAATCCTTGCAAAGGAGGGTTTAACAATATTTCATCTGCAATATTAGATGCTTCAATTTCATCAACAGGCAAATTTCTATCATACATAAAAGCAATCAAATCATCTTTGTTCCCTTCATTTTCCAAGATGCTGCGAATTCCACGAGTCATCTGGAAATCAGCCGTTCTTTCTGCACTTACATAAATTGTATGTAGAATGTTCAAATTTGCAGTCCGGTTTATACTTTGGTCTGTCTTATCATAAACAAAGATGATTAACGCATATCCCAGCCCAAAAATTTTTTGTCGTGCAGATTTAAAAGGACAAGATGACTGTGGCTGCTTAATGCTTGTTACCTTAACATCAACTAATAAACCTGGAAAATCGATACCATTGGCTGAATTACCCTCAACAAAATCATACTTATTTTTGAGATACAGCCTAAATTTTTGCTCTAAATACGTGCCGATTGCTTTGCCATCAGTAACACCGTACAGTAAAGGTTCTGGATGTCTAGACTCGGCGGCTGAAAATAGTGAAGCTTCATTACAGAGGGCTTCTATAGTCAAAATTGTCATATTTGAAGCAAAAATTAATGACAATTATCATACCCTAGCTTGAGGTTACAGGTGTGCGATCGCTACAAAACAACCTCTCAAAAACTCTCATTCTCCGCGCCTGGTGCGCCTGGTGCGTGAGGAATCATCGCCACCTTAATCACCTTACGCGCCTTCATATCACAGAATACCTGCTCTAAATCCTGAAGCGATCGCTCTTCACTAATCAATAACTCAAAAGGTATCTTACCACTAGCTATCAGTGCCAACGCTGCTCTTACATACTCAGGTGTATTATGAAACACACCTTTTAAAGTCAGTTCACTATAATGTAACTGCTCTGTATTT
>PWQB01000115.1 GCA_003556955.1 Nostocaceae cyanobacterium CSSed10_463m | reverse complement strand
TAATTCATTAAAATCAATACCAAGAGAAGGGCGAGGAGGAACGCACACCGGTTCCGGGCTTGGAGGAGGTAGGGCTGAATATGATGGAGGGGCAGTTAATTTTGATTTAATTTCTGACTTCTTTAAGGGCTTTATTTTCACAGGCGCTGGAGGAGGAAGTGGGGGTACACGAAGCAGTGGGAACGAAAGAGGTGCCGGTGGCGGTGGCGGTGGCGGTGTGATTTTGTTGTTTGGGGTAGCTATCACTCAAAACACTGGTACTTTAACCGTGTCAGGAGGTATAGGGGGAAGCGACAACAACGTTGGCCAGAGTGGAGGAGGGGGAGGTTCTTACATAGCAGGGCAGGCTGGAAACACAACAGGAAAAGCAGGAGATGGGGGTAATGGATATGGAGATGTTTATAATATTAGGGAATTGCTTCTAATATGATACCCCTATTCAAAAACGGCATACAAGGACTATCAGACACTTTGTGGAGTGGGGTGGCTGGCAGTGCCTCAAAAATAGTCGGCATAGATCACCGCACAAAGCCAGGGACTTTTATGGCTCAACAAAAACTTGCCAAAGACTCAAGCACCACCATAGACGAATTATGCAAAGAAGCGGTCTATGTTTCAGACGGCTCAACGCTTTGGTTTTCATCAGAAAGTGGAAAGATTTGGCGGGAAGTTAGTGGCACTTATACTCTCGTTCACACTACTGTCCCAACAGACGGCGAAGCTAAATGCTTAGGAGCAAGCCAGCTTAATGATTTTATAATTTGGGCAACAGAAAATTATTTACATAAAATAGAAGTTAGTTTAATTGGCGGAGACTGGTCTGAAGAAGCCGAGGAAAACTTTGGCGAATTTGAGGTGGGAAATGATGAGTTTCACACAATGATAATCCAAAGGAATAATCTTTTTATCGCAGATGGACACATAATGACCGAATTAAGTGGCGGGAACATAATTAAAGACCCAACCAAAACAATGGAAGTAGAGTTTGACCCAGATGTTAATTTTGCAATGTCGGGGGTAGGCTTAAGACCATCAGGAGATGCTTTCCCAGAAATAGTGGAGGAATATAGAACCACATCTGCCTCCGAAACGACTAGCTTCTCTCAAAATATAACCGTAGGGGCGGGCGACAATAAAGCCATCTATGTTTTTTTTAGTTCTTTTAGAGATGATGGTACGGCTCCCGATTTGCCTGCAACATTAGACTTTGATGGTCAAACGATATCTGGTTCATTTTCTTCTAGTGGGGCGGTTGGGCCTCCAGGAGAAAATAGGAGGTTTGAAATACACGGCTATGTTCTTACTAACCCAACAGAAAAAACTGCCGACATTGTAGCGACATTAAACCAAACTGAAACTAATTTAGTAATGCACACTCTTGTTTTGTCAGGGGTAGACCAGACACTAATTCCTGACGCAGGGACTTTAAAAACGGACTCAAGTGATGATGTTAGTTCTTCGGGCTCTATAACCTTTGACTTTGAGGGTGCAGATTATATATTAAGATTGCTTCACGTTCGTTCAGAAACCACAGACCAAACCTTCCCAAGCCCGCAAGAAGAAATCTTTAATGCTAACAATGATTATGGCACAGACTCTTTAACTTATATTGGAAAAACTGACGACCTAGACTTCATCTCCGAAACAGGCTTTGAGGTGGACACCCAAGAAACAATTCAAGCCTTAATTGATTTTGATGTTGATGTTTTAGTAGGCACACGCAAATTAAACAAAGGCAGAGTGTTAAGGTGGGACGCACTTTCCCCACAATGGTCTGCTTCTGATGAGATAGATGATGAGGGCATAAACTCCTTTATCCGCGATGATAATTATGTTTATGTTAATACGGGATTTTATGGCAGGTTGTATTTTTACAATGGAGAACAAATGGAGCCGTTTAAGAGAATACCAGGTGACTGGTCGCCTACCGCGGGAGCTAAGATAAACTCACGATCGGTTGGCTTTCATTTAGGTATTCCTGTATTTGGACTATCCAGCGAAACAGGCAATCCCGCACTTCAAGGAGTTTACGGCTTTGGCTCATACTCAAGAGATTATCCTAAGACTCTATCATTAGACTTTCCTGTCCCAAGTGGTGAGTTTGAGGGAGTAGAAATCGGGGCAATCCTAACCAGTGGAACTGACTTATATGTAGCTTGGAAAGATAGTGAAGATGTCGGGGTAGCAAAGTTAGACTGGTCAAACAAATACGAAAGCGCATATCTTGAAACGCCAGCCTTAATTCCCCCAGAGGAAAGAAGCAACTTCTCTCTAATCAATGCCTTTAATGTAGATTATGTTGAATTACCAGCCAGCACTGATGTCAGCATTGGAATTAAGAAAAGATACGAGGCTTCTTTCACTGATTTGCACACCAATAACTTTACCGAACTTCAGCAAATTAAATCCCGCGTGACTGCTACAAGAATAGCCAATTTAATTATTAGAATCGGGCTAACTGTAAACGAAAACAACAGCCCGCAAGTAGAAAATGTATCATTAGAATAATATGTTTGTTAAAAATCCACCAAAAGAAGTAAATACGTATGATAAACCTAGACCAAAAAAAGAAACCAGAAAAAAAACATCGTAAGCAAGGCGGTGCGTATGATACTTTAGCACGGGTGCTAAGTGGAATTGTCCGTGCGGTTTTTAGGAATGGGACTATTATGGAAGATAGGCCCGGGGTAGGTTCTGAAGATCAAGTGGTTGGAGCTGAAACTTTTGTTAAATCCCCAAGTGTATTTGAGATATATCAACCAAATAGAGCCACAGATGGATATAATTTATTAAATATTGGCAGAAAAGGAACTGGCAAATTTAATAATACAAACTACATTCAGTTAAATGTTGATTCAGACACCGCCCAAGAAAGGTCTGGCGCTAATGGACAGTTTAGGCTAACTATGTCCCAAGATGGAATAGTACAAAGGGCAAGGTTTAATTTTTATAGTTTAGATACTGCCGTTAAGGAGACTGAGTTTAGTGGGCCAAGATTTGGCTTTATAACTGAACTTGAAGATGGGGCAAATACAGGCTTTCAAGTAGTTTTGTTAAGTGGAGGTTCCCTTAAATACGGAATTGCGGTTGATAATGAAGGAATTCAAATGTATGGCCTCCCCTCATCAGACCCAGGATATCCAGGCGCACTATACACCAGCACTATTTCAACTGGCACTGGCTCGTATTCTAATGTTTTAAGAGTATCGACTGGTTAAAAATAATTAAAAAATATGGTATAATATAACTATGGCAGAATCAATTAAAATTAAACAAGGGGATACCCTTTCAGAATTAGCTCAAACTCACGGAACGACAGTGGAAGATTTCCAGCGGGCAAACCCAAACATAACAAACCCAGATTTAATCAGAGCAGGTGAAAGTTTAAACTTGCCAGGGCAAACACAGTCATTCGCAGATGGCGTTATTGACGCTGAAAGAGTAGCCAGTGAACAACCCCTAACCACTCCCCAAATACAAGAGCCAGCAGGAGAGAGCGCCTTAGAGGAAGTTTTAGCTGAGGGGAGGAGAACATCAGAACAATTAGCCCAACAGCAAGTTCAAGAATCTGAACAAAAAACCGATGAATCAAGAAGCCAACTTCAGCAAAGAGTTTCTGAAATGCTAGGGCTACAGCAAGAAAGAATCCAAGCCGAGGAAGAAGCTGGCTTACCAGATATGCAAAGAGACTTAGCAGAAATGGCTTCACAAATTGAAGCAAAAGAACATCAAATGAGGCGCAGAATTGAGGAAATTCAAGACACTCCTAATATTTCCAAGGTGCAAGCCGACAGAATGATTAGAGAAGTCCAACGCCAATCAGCCAGAGAATTAGCTGACCTTTCAATAGTCCACAATGCTAAATTAAGAAATATGGAAGCTCTACAAACTTCTATTGACCGTAGAATAAACCTAGAAATGGAAGCCCTACAATTCCAATTGCAGTTTGACCAAATGTTTTATCAAGAAAACCGAGAAAGACTATCCCAAACAGAAGATAGGCAATTCCAACTATTACTCCAAAGAGAGGAAAGAGAATATCAAGCCCAATTACTAGAGAAGCAACAAATCGGACAAGTGGCTATGACTGCCGCCCAGTATGGGGCAGATTCAAATCAAATAGAAGATATTTTTAGTGCTGGTAATTTTGACCAAGCCCTAGCTAGG
>PWQB01000732.1 GCA_003556955.1 Nostocaceae cyanobacterium CSSed10_463m | reverse complement strand
TTTTGGGCAATTTTCCCCAATGCTTCATACTCAGCACCCGCCATTTCTAGACAGGCTTTTTTTGCCCATACGGCTAAAGGTTCCCCCATCGGGAAACCTGTCAAGAAATATTCTGGTAAAACAATTAAACGACAGTCAAAGCCAATAAAGGCAATACTAGCAGTAATTTGTTGCTCCAAGCGATTGATCGAGTTAAGCATCAACCGCCTGGTTGCTTTGCTATTTCCTGCTAAATTGACTGCATGACATTTAACTTGCAGAGCTAAGGCTCGAAATGATTCTATTTTCCCAGTATTATCTGCCATACCCTTGGCTAATTGCCCCAAAATTAGTTTTTAAATGAAAATATAAAATCGTTGGGGTGAGGGGTGATACCCCTGAATAACCAGTTGTATCTTAGCAGAAGTTGGGAATATTTAGTTATTTAGAATCGCGGTAATCTTGAAAAGGCGTATATTGGCCCCCCAAAGCTTCTACAATGGTACGGGTGTTCGCTACCATCATGTTGATATAAGAATCGGCATCACTGCCCTTAGCACCAATAGAATCAGAGTATAATTCTCTGGGTGCTAATTTGACACCTGCTTCTTGAGCCACAGTTGTAATTAAGGCTGGGTTAATTGTGGTTTCGGCAAAAATTGCCGGCACATTGGTTTTTTTGATTGACTCTACCAAACGTGTGACTGTTTGGGCGCTGGGTTGTTGTTCTGTACTAATGCCAATTAAAGTTCCAGCGATCGCAATTCCATAAGTTGTAGCATAATATTGAAAAGCATCATGAGTTGTCACCAGTTGACGCTGCGCTGCGGGAATAGTTGCTATCTGTTGATTAATCCAGCTATGTAACTGCTGTAATTCCTGAGTTAATTGTGACGCTCTTTGAGTAAATTCTGCCTCATCTGCGGGAGATAATTTAATCAACTCATCTCGAATTAGATTTACCATAGCGATCGCATTTTCTGCACTACCCCAAACATGAGGATCGGGGACAACTTCACCATCTTCATCTAACTCTAAGGGTTTGACAACTTCCCCCACCGCTACCTTCCGCGCCCTTTCTCCCACCGCATTGATTAAATTAATTAGTCCTGGTTCCAAATTATAGCCATTATATAAAATCAAATCTGCCGTTTCTAAAACCTTGCTGTCGGCTGGTGTCGGTTCATAAACATGAGGATCAACCCCTGGTTGCAAAATCCCAGTTAACTGAATTTCCTCTCCTCCCACTCTCCCTGCTAAATCAGTAATGATAGTACTAGTTGCAACTACTCGCGGTTGGGTATCTGCCTCCGTAGATATGCGGTTATTGTCTACTTGGTTACACCCTCCGATAGAAATTCCTAGCAAAACTCCCAGCACCGCTTGCCAACAGGATCTAGCTTTTGATTGAGTCCTTACTTTCATAAACTTGTTACACTGGTTATCATATTTTTCTCATTTTTCAGGGTACACTATTCTCATATTCTTTTCATTTTTCCTGGTATTTCCCCAAAATGAGAACTGTGAACTTTCCTCTAAACGCTGTCTACTCCATGCAAGACACCCTCACGCCTAGCACCGCAAGCATTAACATTGCCCATGTCGGGGTACATTATCGGACAGATGAAGCGTTAAGAGATATTAACTGTATGATTAAACCCGGCAGAATCACGGGGATTTTTGGCCCCAATGGTGCGGGAAAAAGTACGTTAATGAAAGCTATGTTAGGCTTAGTTCCTCTCAGTAGTGGCACAGTGCTGTATCAAAATAAACCATTAATGCAGCAATTAGAGAAAGTTGCATATATACCACAGCGTAGCCAAATTGATTGGACTTACCCGGCGACAGTTTGGGATGTAGCAATCATGGGAAGGGTAAAAAAGACAGGTTGGTTGCGGAGTTTTTCCGCAGTTAGTCGCCAGGAAACCAAAAACGCCCTCAAACGTGTGGAAATGTTTGCATATTGCGATCGCCCCATAGGAGAATTATCAGGGGGACAACAGCAAAGAGTATTTTTAGCCCGTGCTTTGGCACAGCAAGCAGACATATACTGTTTTGATGAACCATTAGTAGGTATTGATCAAAAAACCCAGGGGATAATTTTTGCAGTCTTTGAGGAACTAGCTGCGGCTGGTAAAATTGTTTTGGTAGTTAACCACGACTTAGGCGAATCTATCACCCACTTTGATGATTTAATTTTACTAAATCGGGAATTAATTGCTACAGGTATGCGGCAGCAAGTTTTGACAAAACAAAACCTCTATCGCGCCTATAATGGTCAGGTTATGTACTTTCATGACGCTGCTTAAATTTTCCCAATGTCTGCGGTGCGGATAAATACTTATGCTTGTAATAAGTCAAAAACATACAGATACCTGATTTCACCGTCAGGTATATTAAGTAGTATTATATTTAAAGATATGCTAGAAAAAGTAATACTTCATAATTTCAAAAGCCATAAATCTACAGAACTGAATTTTGATAGTTCTCGATTACATGGACTTGTAGGAAAAAACAGTGCTGGTAAAACAAGCGTGCTACAAGCATTGCATAATCTAAGTAGGTTGGCTGCTTCACCATTTAAAAGTATTTTTCATAATGATAAATCACCCCAATTTATTACAACAGTTGGGAAGAAATTTATGTCTGTTACTGCGAGTGGTTTTTGGGGATATAACAATCGGCAGAATTGGCAAGCTTCGTATATTTGGAAGCAGGATAATAATAATTATTGGCATCCGACAGGATCATGGAAGTTAGATGAAAATGAAAATTCTGTAGAAGGATGGTCAAGTTCTTTAAGTGAGTCTCCAAATGCAATCCGTAGTTCTTTAAAATATGCTGTATATCTAAAATTAGTTGCCAGTAATCTTGCCAAACCAGCTTATAGTGATGAAGTCACAACGAGAGTTGAGTTCGACGGTTCAGGACTAGCACCCACTTTAGATTTTTTGCGTGATGAAGCTCCAGATAAATTTCAATTAATAGAAGAAATGTTAAGTCAAATTGTGCCAAACGTACGCAAGATTGGCATAAGAAGGGCAAAAGTTCCAGTCATTCGCCAACGTTTAATTGAAGTTGATGGTAGGTCTATTTCCTATGATGAAACTCAGGAAATGACAGGTCAAGAAGTTGTGCTAGATATGAACACAGGTGAGCGGATTCCAGCCCATGCAATTAGTGAAGGAACAATGCTAACTTTAGGTTTGCTCACTGTGCTGATGAATCCTAGTCAACCTAATTTAGTTTTATTAGATGATATTGAACAAGGACTTCATCCCCAAGCACAACGTCAGTTAATGACTGTGTTTAAAGAAATTATTGCCCAAAATCCCAATCTACAAATTATTTTTTCTACGCATTCTCCTTATATTATAGATGAACTTGTTCCTTCTCAAGTCCATATATTAAATAACAGTAACTCAGGTTTCACAATTGCCAAACGTTTGGATGAACATCCTGATGTAGAATGGGCAAAAGAAACCTTGACAACTGGTGAGTTTTGGGATGCTGAAGGGGAAGATTGGGTGGTAGAAGGAGGAGTTAGTGCTTGAGTTTATTGTTATAGTTGAAAGTGGTGCAGATGCTAGAACCGCTATAAAATTAGCCGAGCGCGTTTTGAAGGAAAAATGTGATTGGTTAGATGATGATAATCTTCAATATTATTTTCAATGGACTGGTTTAGAGGAAGGAACAGAATATTCTTGCTGGAGAGACATTAAAAAAATTATTGATGATGCCAAACAACAACTAAAATATAAAGAACCCAGATTTCTAGGACATGATAGTCAGGGGGTAGCTTATAAAGCCGATGGCGCAAGAGCTATGAAGGTTCTCAATTTAGTACGGTTTCTGCAAAAAACACGAGTGATTAAAGCGGTTTTATTAATTCGTGATTTAGATAATCAACCAGAACGGAAAGAAGGACTTGAACAAGCACGTTTAGAACATATAAATCGAACACTTAAATTAGAAATTGTGATTGGTGCGGCTGATACAAAACGTGAAGCATGGGTTTTAAATGGGTTTATTCCATCTAATCAACAAGAAGAAAAAAATCTAGAATTAATCAAAAATCAGTTGACTTTCGACCCTTGTCTAGAGTCTCACAGACTACGTTCTACTTCAGAGAAAGAACCTGAACGAAACAGAAATGTAAAAATAATACTTGCACAATTAACCACAGAAGACAG
>PWQB01000036.1 GCA_003556955.1 Nostocaceae cyanobacterium CSSed10_463m | reverse complement strand
CTGAATGACTTAGCATAAGCTACCATTTCTTCGGCGATCGCTAACACTTCGGCGCGTGACTTCCGCAACTGATACTCTAAATGAATATCAGAAGTAGAAATAAATGTGTGGATTCTGCCGTGAACTGCTGGTTTTAACGCTTCTGCTGCGGCTGCAATATCCGCTTTAATGGCTCTGGCTAAACTACAAATTACTGGGCCATCTTCTGTACCCACAAGTTGGGCGATTTTCTGAACCGCTTGAAAGTCTCCCGGACTCGCAAAGGCAAAACCAGCTTCAATTACGTCTACCCCTAACCGAGATAATTGTTTAGCGATCGCTAACTTTTCATCTATATTTAAAGTGGCTCCGGGGCATTGTTCTCCATCTCTGAGTGTGGTATCAAAAATGATGATTTTTTCGGCTTTGTTGGTCATTTTTCCTCCTGGTTGAGTTTTTGTTGAATCTTAAAATATCTTGAACCTTAGTTTTTTATTCTTAAGATTTGTAAATATTTGCTAAGATTACTAACCTTCGACTTTTTCTATACTGTCTCTGATATCGTTTAGATCAATATATCTGTCAGTAGCATTACGTAGCTCTCTGGCTATCATTCCTTCAGTTGATACGACTGTAATATGCGTATTTTTTGAACGCAATAGCTCTATAGCTCTCTCAAAATCGCCATCACCACTGAATAAAACTACTCTGTCATATTGATCTACTGTATTAAACATATCTACGACAATTTCAATATCTAAATTAGCCTTTTGGGAATAGCGACCCGATGAGTCATCATAATATTCTTTAAGAATTTTAGTCCTGACTGTATATCCTAAGCTAATGAGAGCATCTCGGAAACCTCGCTGATCTTGAGGGTCTTTTAAGCCAGTGTACCAGAAGGCATTAATTTATGTTGTGTCTGATTGCTCATGTTTGAAATAGTCTAACACTCGCCTTGGGTCAAAAAACCAGCCATTTTTTTGTTGAGCATAGAACATATTGTTTCCGTCTACAAAAATAGACAGACGATTCATTGGGGAACCCATAGAAAAATACACCTAACAAATAGAAAAGTAATTAGTTTGGACAATAGATTATAGCAATTCTCAAATGATAAATTTGCTAAAATCCCTATAACAGGGTTTTATGTATAGCTCTTATCTTACCTCTTACGCCGCATAATATTGGCTAAAATATTGGACTTAAGCTACTGGGACTTGAACAGTTGAAGAGAAACCTTGTGATCAAAATCTATCAATAAAATTGACTGATTAACATGATCAATAGCATCCTTAGCTATATAACTGTCAAGTTTACTTCTCAAGAGGTAAGGCATAGGTCTTGGGGTAGGATATGGATAATCACCATCTTTAAACTTTTGATTTCATCAAAGTATCACTTGATAGTAAATCCTGATTCTTGTACAAGATATGCCTGTAGCACTACGATTAACTCTGGCTAGAGCAATTATAGGAAGCTTACCTGTTGAATTGAGAAGATAAAATCTCACCCTCACAAAGTTGTGAAGTGGTAGATTTACCACTCCATACTGGAGTACAATCTCACCTTTCCACTCATTTAGAGAAGACGTTGGGCAAGATATGGGCTAAAGTTAGCCTAAGTCGAAATTTATTACCCCAAGTTTGGTCAAAAATAGAAAAGACATTACAAAAGTATAAAGTTCTCATTTAAGTCTTATTTCAATGTACTTGTAGTAAAACCAGCCCTGAATAAATAAATAAAGTAGTAGTACGCAAATCAATTATTAACACGATATGGCAGAAGAACCTACATATACCTTAACCAAAAAAAACGTCTCTGCTGCTCATAGAACCTCAACCAAGCCGACAAAAGTCGTTCCCACAGCATCACACCCATCACGGCGAATGGCGCGTTTGGGTCATTTACTCACTGGGATCTCCGCCGCAGGTGCAGCATGGCTGAGTATCTCTGGTTGGGGTTTGGTTCAAACAATGGAAAATCAAGCGCTATCGGCATTTTTTCAACTGCGTGGATCAATCATACCTCCAGAAAATATCATTATTTTGGCAATTGATGATCAATCGATTTCAATTCCCGAACAGTACTATAAAACAGATCCGCAACAGTATGCCTACTTAAAATCACTGAAGTCTTTCCCTTTTCAGCGCTCGGCTTATGCCCAAATCATCGAAAAGCTGGCTGAGGCTGGTGTTGCAGCTATTGGACTGGATGTAGTTTTTGATTTGCCAGGTAGTTATGGAATTGCTGACGATCGCCAATTTCAAGCCGCATTACAACAATATGGCAATAAAGTTACCTTAGCCGCACTTTACGAAAATTCTGAGACGCACCAAGGACACTTTATGCAGCTGAGACTACCTCACCAGCAGTTTCAGACAGGTACAGTGTCAATGGGTACAGTGAATTTTCCTCTAGAGCTAGATGGTAAAGTTCACCGATTAGCTAGCGAGTTTTCTCGGTTAGTAGCAGATGAACACCTGCAACCGGTTAATATACCTTCCTTCGATGAAGCAGTGCTAGTAACGGCACAAATCGATTATCCTCAGCCAAAAGGCGATCGCATTCATTTTTGGGGTGGTGCAGGGACATTTCAGACAATTCCCCTATGGTATCTATTCGACCCCTATAACTGGGATAACTATTTACAACAGGGGCAGATTTTCCAAGATAAAATCGTCCTGATTGGGGCAACGGCAAAGTTAACTAATGATTATCATCCCACACCTATCACTCCCAGCCCTCAGAAGATGTCAGGAGTGGAAATTCACGCCAATGCGATCGCCACTTTAATGACCGGTAAAGCGATCGCTCCAGCAATTAACAATCCACCTCTGCAAAGTTTATTTGTCCTGGTACTGGTTGGGAGTACAGCATTGCTGATCACCCGCAGCAAGCGTGGTATTACTAGAGCTTTTTCTGGTATGGGATTAGCTACTGTTTGGGGCGGTGTCAGCTATTTTAGCTTTGTTTATGGTCAATTAATTTTTCCCACAACCATCCCCATGATTGCGATCGCCTTAAGTGGGTTATCCTACTTAGGAACCGAAGTCGCCAAAGAAAAGCTCAGAAACCGCCAACTTGTAGACATATTTCAGAAATATAAAACTTCCCCAGTTGTTCAAGAAATTATCAGCCAACAAGATGATTTGCAAGACCTGCTGCAAGAAAGAGACTTAGCCCTCACCGGGAAAATACTGGCAGGACGCTACAAAATTGTCAAGGTTCTAGGTTCCGGTGGATTTAGCGAAACCTACATTGCGGAAGACATTCAACGACCTGGAAACCCTGATTGTGTAGTCAAACAACTCAAACCAGCCAATACTGAACCTCAAGGATTAGAACTAGCCAGACGTTTATTTAACTCCGAAGCGCAAATACTCGAAAAATTAGGAACATACCCCCAAATTCCTCAGCTTTTGGCTTATTTTGAACAAGAAGAAGAATTTTACTTAGTACAAGAATATATAGTTGGCCATTCCCTCAGCCAAGAACTTCGCTCTCAGAAGCCGATTCTAGAAATTTCCGCCATTGAAATTGTCCGAGAATTATTGCATATATTAATATATCTTCATAAAAATAGCGTAATTCACCGAGACATCAAACCGACTAATATTATTCGGCGACACTCAGATTATAAACTGGTATTAATTGATTTTGGTGCTGTCAAAGAAGTCACCATCACACCACAGACAGACTCAGAGCAAAACCCCTTCACAATTGGCATTGGGACTAGAGGTTATGCACCGAGCGAACAATGTTTTGGCCGTCCTCAATATAATAGTGATGTCTATGCAGTGGGAATGATTGGTATTAAAGCCTTAACTGGTATCCCCCCCCACGAATTTCATCGGGATGATCAGGGACAATTATTATGGAGTGACAAAGCATTAGCCAGCCACGCCTTCATCAGAATCTTAACAAAAATGGTAGCAGATGATCCGAAACAGCGATATTCTTCTGCATCTGAAGCACTTCAGGAAATTGAAGCATTAGTTAATTCTCAAAACAGCAACTCTGAACAACAAAATTATTCAACTTTAGACTCATCAGATATTCCCACCAAACTTTGGTGAAGAAAGTGCTGAGTGCTGAGTTAAGAAAGTGCTGAGTGCTGAGTGCTGAGTGCTGAGTGCTGAGTTAAGAAAGTGCTGAGTGCTGAGTGCTGAGTGCTGAGTTAAGAAAGTGCTGAGTGCTGAG
>PWQB01000745.1 GCA_003556955.1 Nostocaceae cyanobacterium CSSed10_463m | reverse complement strand
TGTGAACTGGGAACTGTTTACCGCTATGAACGTTCTGGGGCTTTACATGGTTTGATGCGGGTGCGGGGTTTCACTCAAGATGATGCTCATATTTTCTGTTTACCAGAACAAATTGCGCCGGAAATTTTGGGAGTTTTAAACCTCACAGAACAAATTTTATCAGATTTTGGTTTTACTGATTATGAAGTTAATTTATCTACCCGTCCTGAAAAATCAGTGGGAAATGATCAGGTTTGGGAGTTAGCCACTGCTGCACTTAAACAAGCATTAGATAGCAAAGGTTGGGACTATATAATTGATGCTGGCGGTGGGGCTTTTTATGGGCCGAAAATTGACATTAAAATTAAAGATGCTATTGGTAGGAGTTGGCAATGTTCCACTATTCAAGTTGATTTTAACTTGCCGGAACGCTTTAATATGGAGTATGTTACCCCAGAAGGCGATCGCCAAAGACCAATTATGATTCATCGGGCAATATTTGGTTCTTTAGAGCGCTTTTTCGGCATCTTAATTGAAAACTACGCTGGTGATTTTCCTCTCTGGTTAGCACCAGTGCAAATCAGACTTTTACCCGTTAGTGATGATGTGCGCGAATATGCCAAATCCCTTGCTGCTATTTTCAAGAAGTCCGGAATTAGGGTAGAAATAGATCATAGCGGTGAACGACTTGGAAAACAAATTCGTACAGCCGAATTGGAAAAAATTCCCGTTGTCGCTGTCATTGGTAAGAAAGAGGTAGAAAACCAAGCTTTAAGTATTCGGACTCGAAAAAATGGTGATTTAGGTGTATTGAATACTGATGAAGTTTTATCACGTTTGCAGGAGGCGATCGCTTCTAAGGAATTAATTTAGAATTTCTTTTTCAGGGATTTTATAGGAATGAATCAAGATAAACTAACCACAGAGACGCAGAGGACACAGAGAGATAAGGAAGAGAGGTTTTTTAGTTTGAAGTTTCTAAGTTTTTCTTTAGTTAGTTGAACTCACACATTTGAAATTTTACTAGAGGATTTAACATGACTACTTTCACACCATCACAAATCGAAACCATCCCAGAAATTCCTAAAAGAGGAATGCCGGTTACTCTGATTACAGGATTTTTAGGAAGTGGGAAAACTACTCTTCTCAATCAAATCCTCAAAAACAAGGAAAATTTAAAGGTTGCTGTTTTAGTTAATGAATTTGGTGATATTAATATAGATAGCCAATTGCTGGTTTCTGTAGACCAAGACATGATGGAACTCAGCAACGGTTGTATTTGTTGTACAATAAATGATGGTTTAGTTGATGCTGTCTATCGCATCTTAGAAAGAGAAGACCGCATTGATTATTTAGTCATAGAAACTACAGGAGTCGCTGACCCATTACCAATCATTCTCACATTTTTAGGCACAGAACTCAGAGATTTAACCAATCTTGATTCAATTATTACTTTAGTTGATGTGGAAGCTTTCGATGCTGAACATTTTCAAAGTGAATCTGCTTTAAAACAAATAACTTATGGCGATATTATTCTTTTGAATAAAGTTGACCTGGCTACCCCAGAAAAAATTAAAGAAGTCGAAAATTACATCAACGAAGTGAAAGTGGGGGCGAAAATTTTGCCCACCCAATATGGGGAAGTGCCGTTACCATTGATTTTGGACACACAGCTAACACCCCAAGCACAGTATATCTCTATTGCAGAAGCCGATGAGCATGATCACCATGAGCATCATCACCATGAACATGATCACCATGAACACCATCCCCACGAACACCATCACCATCACTCAGATCATTTAGATAATGATGGCTTTGTGTCTATTTCCTTCCAAAGCGATCGCCCCTTTGATGTCCACAAATTTGAAGCTTTCCTCACTGAAGAAATGCCTCAAGGGGTTTTTCGGGCTAAAGGCATACTTTGGTTTAATGACAGTGATCTCCGTCACATCTTTCAACTGAGTGGACCACGTTATAATTTACACGCCGACGAGTGGTATTCTCAACCCAAAAACCAACTAGTATTTATTGGCAGAAACTTGAAAACCAGTGAAATTCACACTCATTTGCATAAATGTTTGCTATGATGAGAACGTGTAAAGTTATGTTACACTCATTAATTAGTCAGGGGTAGTCAGAGGTCAATGACCACCGAAATCTCACAACTGACTAATTCAGCAAAACATTCCTACAAAACTCAAAAAATGACTTTATCGATTCGTCCCGATCTAACTTCTGCCGATCAGGTACTATCGTCTTTAACTGCTCAAAAGCAGCCAAAAGTAACAGAAGCAGAAATGATGCAGGCTGTGCGGACTCTGTTGATTGGATTAGGAGAAGATCCAGACCGCGAAGGACTCAAAGACACTCCCAAAAGAGTCATGAAAGCCTTGCAGTTTCTTACCAAGGGATACACTGAATCTTTAGATGAACTGCTGAATGGAGCAGTTTTCACAGAAGATGCCAATGAAATGGTGTTGGTTCGGGACATCGATATTTTCAGTTCCTGTGAGCATCATATCCTGCCAATTATTGGTCGCGCTCATGTTGCCTACATTCCCAACGGCAAAGTGATAGGTTTATCTAAAATAGCCCGCATTTGTGAAATGTACGCCCGACGTTTACAAGTGCAAGAACGTCTTACCACCCAAATTGCTGACGCATTACAAAACTTACTCAAACCCCAAGGTGTCGCAGTCGTTGTGGAAGCAACCCATATGTGTATGGTCATGCGTGGAGTTCAAAAACCCGGTTCTTGGACTGTTAGTAGTGCTATGCGGGGAGTTTTTGCAGAAGATTCCCGAACTCGTGAAGAGTTTATGAATTTAATCCGCCACAATGCTAACTTTCATTAAATCGTTATCATAGAGCTAAATCTATATAGCCGATGATTGATCCGTAGAGATAGGAAAATTCTTGTCTCTACTTTAAAAATAAAAAATAACTAAATGAGAAATTCCGACTGAAATATTAAGTAAATAAATATACACAAAAATATGCGGCTGAATCAAAAGCCCTCATGTTAAAATCATAGTAGAAGGAAAATTATGATTTCAGAATTAAAGTTTAATCATCAAGGCTTAATTCCGGCGATCGCCCAAGATTACAAAGATGGCACAGTGTTAATGATGGCATGGATGAATCAAGAATCCATTGCACAAACCCTAGCCACCGGGGAAGCGCACTATTGGAGTCGTTCCCGTTCCGAATTGTGGCACAAAGGCGCAACATCCGGACACATTCAAAAAGTCAAAGAACTATTTTATGACTGCGACGGCGACACCATCTTGATCAAAGTCGAGCAAATCGGTGACATAGCTTGTCACACAGGTGCAAGAAGCTGTTTCTTCAACTCCGTCCTGATAACTGATAACTGATAACTGATAACTGATAACTGATAACTGATAACTGATAACTGATAACTGATAACTGATAACTGATAACTGATAACTGATGTCCCTCACCATATACAATACCCTCACCCGTCGTAAAGAAACCTTCCAACCGCAAGAACCAGGTAAGGTGAAAATGTATTGCTGTGGTGTCACGGTTTACGATTACTGTCATCTGGGTCATGCACGTTCTTATATTGGTTGGGATGTAGTCCGGCGGTATTTTCAGTGGCTAGGATATGAAATTGAATACGTACAGAACTTTACAGACATTGACGATAAAATTCTCAATCGCGCCAATTTAGAAGGAACTTCGATGCAGGAAGTTTCTCAGCGCTACATAGACGCTTATTTTGAGGATATCAGACGCTTAAATGTCATAGATGCCTCTGCCTATCCCCGTGTAACGGAAAATATCCATAGCATCCACCAACTAATTCAGGAATTAGAAAAAAAAGGTTACGCCTACGCCGCCAATGGTGATGTTTATTACAATGTGCGTCACTTCTCGGAATATGGTAAACTCTCTGGGCGGTCTGTGGAAGATATGCAAGCCGGGGCTAGTGGTCGGGTAGATGTGGAAGACCCATCAGGGCAGAAAAAACAAAATTCGGCTGATTTTGCTTTGTGGAAAGCCGCTAAACCAGGGGAACCAGCATGGGATTCGCCTTGGGGTGCAGGTCGTCCAGGATGGCACATTGAATGTTCAGCAATGGTCAGATCAATACTGGATACCATTGATATTCATGGAGGTGGTGGTAATTTAGTCTTTCCTCACCATGAAAATGAGATAGCTCAGTCAGAAGTG
>PWQB01000047.1 GCA_003556955.1 Nostocaceae cyanobacterium CSSed10_463m | reverse complement strand
TTTCACATTTTAAAGGGATTGCTATATAACTAAAACTAGTTAGTGTGGTGCTAATCTAGCAATTTGTCTGTCTTTATTTAATTATTGATGCGAGGAGCCATTATGAAAGCATTAGTTCGCTGGGGCGCAACTCTAGGCCTAGTTGGAAGTACTTTACTAGGATCTGTTGTTGTTGGAAGTTTCCCAGTGCTGGCTTTGTCAGAACAGCAAATTAAAGAGAAGTTGGATGCAGTTCCTGTATATTTAATTACAAATGATAAAGGGTTGCCATTGAGCCGTCCCTTATCAGAAGCTCAAACGCCTGGTAGTTCTGTAACGGGTGTTTATATGAGCCGCCAGGAAGCTCAAAGTTTTATTAAGGAATTGCAGGGTGTCCCAGGACAAGACCCAAAAATGCAACAAATGATGAAAAGCCTACAGGTAACAGCAGTACCTATGGGCGCTATTTATGAGCAATTACAACAAAATAAAAACCAGTCACAACGCCTTCTATTTGCTTTTAAACCTGTAGAACGGGAAATTAAAGGGGCAATGGAATTATTGCGTAAAAGTGGTCAACAAGTAAATCAGTTTAACAGCGTGCCTGTTTTTGCGGTGAGATTTGCCCCAGATCAGGGTTATGTGCCAATTCAACTGACATCTGATAATGAACAATTAATTCCTTTGTTTTTGAGTAAGCAAGATGCACAAGGCTTGTTAACCAAAATCAAGCCCCAGTTTCCCAAAGCGGATATTCAGGTCATAGATATAGACGGGGTGATTAAAACTTTACAGGATAAAAACGATGCTTGGCTCAACCAAGTTGTGTTAGTACCATCTCAAGAATCGAGAGAATATATCCAGACTTTGCCTAGAGACAACGCGCCTAGAACTGCACCAGCCAGACCTCAGCAACGTTAATAAATGACAGAAAAACAGCTACAGGTAGTTTCCGGTTTACAACTTTGGCGGTGGCGTAATCAAGCGATCGCATCAGCAATCGCCGATGAAATTTCACCTGCGGAGGTAGATTGGTTGCTTCTGGAAGTAGCTGAGTTAGACCGCTTGGCGCTGCGTTTAGAATCTTTTAAGGAACGTCCTCAAATTCCGATGGCTTTAACTTTAAAAGATTTAGAGCAATTGTGGCAAAGGCGATTAAATGAACGCTTGCCAGTACAGTACATAGCTGGAGTTACACCTTGGCGACAGTTTAAAATCGCCGTGTCAAATGCGGTGTTGATTCCCAGACCAGAAACTGAGTATTTAATTGATTTAGCGATGGCGGCTGCTACTAATACTGGGGCAGCCCCATTCCTTAATTCAGGACATTGGGCTGATTTGGGTACGGGTAGCGGTGCGATCGCCTTGGGTTTAGCAGATGCTTTCCCAAAAGCGACAATTCACGCAGTGGATTACAGCCCAGAAGCCTTGCAAATTGCCCGTGACAATGCGCGTAATTTAGGTTTTGACAACCAAATCAAATTTTACCAAGGTTCTTGGTGGGAGCCGCTAACAGCCCTTAAAGGTCAGTTTAGTGGTATGGTTTCTAACCCACCTTATATTCCCACCAGTACCGTGACTACCCTGCAACCAGAAGTAGTCAACCATGAACCACATTTAGCCCTGGATGGTGGTACTGATGGTTTAGATTGTATCCGCCAGTTAATAGAAATCTCTCCTGACTATTTGCGCCCTGGTGGTGTGTGGCTAATTGAAATGATGGCGGGACAAGCGGATACTGTGCAGAAACTCTTACAAAAACAGGGTAGTTACTGTAATATTCAAATTTACGCCGACTTAGCTGGGATTGAACGCTTTGCCGTAGCTTATATAAAATGACCAAAGTAAAAAAGGATACGGAGAAACTAAATTTATTTATGGATAAGAAAAAAGTGAAACAACATTAATTCCAGCCTCCGGATAAATCAGGGGGGTATTTAATCAGGACTTACGCAAGGACAACGTAAACATAGTCATTGCGACGTAAGGAAGCAATCCCAAACACCTGATTTCTCGTAATGAGTGCGTAAGTTTTATTAATTTTGAATTTTGAATTTTGAATTTTGAATTCGGAGCGCAGCGACGTGACTCTAGTTTCTTTAGTTGATTTGATCGCCGGCGCACGCGCTGGTTTATTAGTTAGTTTCCCTACAGATACTGTTCCTGCACTCGCAGTTCTACCAGAAAAAGCCCCATTAATTTTTGAGGCTAAACAGCGTAGCCAAGATAAACCTTTAATTTTGATGGGGGCTAGTGCTGAGGACTTATGGCCTTACGTTCAAGGTAGTGAAAATGATTTGCAAATTTGGCAAGCGGTAGCAAATAAACATTGGCCTGGAGGGTTGACATTAGTATTACCAGCCAGCCAGAAAGTACCAAAACAGATGAATTCCAAAGATCCCAGTACAATTGGGATTCGAGTTCCTCACAGTGCGATCGCCCAAACTATTTTGGCACAAACAGGGCCTCTTGCCACCACTAGCGCCAATTTCTCAGGTCAACAACCCTTACAAAAGTTAGTAGAAATTGCCCAGCAGTTTCCGGAAGTTCTGACTCTGGAACCGACAGAATTTAATGGTGAAGTATTGGGCGTTGGTGTACCTTCCACTGTGAGCAAATGGACGGGGACAAATTGGCAAATCTTGCGCCAAGGTACAGTTCAATTAAGTTTCTAAATTGACCGAAAAATTTTAGATTTTAGATTTTGGATTTTAGATTTTGGATTTTAGATTTTGGATGGGGAATTTTCGGTACAAGCCCCGCCCCTTCAGGACGGAATTAATTTAAAATACTCGCTGCGTAAGCTTCGCTAACGTAAATCCAAAATTGATTGACCACAGGATCAGAAAATATATATAGTGAATATTGAAAATATTGTTCAGGAATTACGCAAAATTAGGAAAGAACAAACCACAAAGGACACAAAGGACACAAAGTTAAGAGGGTTTCACCAGAGTTATTGCGTAAGTCCTATTGTTTTTCTGTAATGGATTTTTCTCTAAAATCAAACTAACTTACCAGAAAAACCGTAAATTTATTTTGCGCCATTGTGGTCAATTAACGAGTTAATAATTGCCAAATTATGTATTGGAGCAACTTCATATATTTAGGAATAGGAATAATACTAGGGGTGGGTGTGCGGGGATTATTTACTCGTTCATTCCAAAATTCCTCTAGTGTATCCCCAGTCACAGCAGCAGAGAAACCGCAAGAAAGTTCAGAACTTCGGCAACAGCTCAAGCAAACGCAGTTAGCGTACCAAATGGCGCGAGAAATGAGCCTGTTTAAAGCGGGATTTTTGGCGCGGACTACCCATGAGTTGCGATCGCCTCTGAATGGTTTAATTGGCTTGCATCAGTTAATTTTAGAAGATTTATGTGAAAATCCCGAAGAGGAGCGAGAATTTATTACTCAAGCTCACGAGAGAGCGCTGAAACTGCTACACCTAATTGATGAAATTCTCAACATCGCCAGAACAGAACACGGTACTAATAAATTAGAGATTCAACCCCACTGTCTGGCCAAAGTTTTGCAAGAAGTTAATAATTTAACTTATATGCTGGCAGCAAACCGCAATTTTCCCTTACGTGTTCTGCTCCCCGAACCAGATATTTATGTTTTGACAGATTACCGATGGCTACGCCAAATTTTAGTCAATTTAGTAGAAACTGCCATTGCTCAAATGCAGTCTGGTAGCATTTGTCTTTCCAGTCGTTTTTCCCCGATAAATCATACTCTTGAAATTTGGCTGGATGTGCCTACCCATGCCTTAACTACAAGTGAGTCCATTGATCAGCTCAAATTAGAGGTTAATAGTTCTGAGATTGATCAAGTTAAAACAACTTTTTCGCCAGGAATGAATTTATTGTTTAACCAAACTTTATTGGAAGTGATGGGAGGAAAGCTGGAAATTGTGCCATCTCCAATCACTGAGGAAACAACTGAGGAGTTGACTCGATTGCAAGTGTCTATCCCCCCAGTAATTCCTGAAGTTGGACTTCAGTAGCAGGAAGGGTTTCAATTTGAGATTGGTTATTTAGCACCATTGTCGTGCTGACATTGGACTGGAAACCAATTTTTCCATAAAACTCCTGTTGATGAGTAGTCATGAGATATACCCTCTCAACTCCTCTGACACGGGGATGACTCAAAACGGTTTCAACTAACTTTCGTCCTAAACCTGTCCCGCGATACTCTGGGTGAAT
>PWQB01000419.1 GCA_003556955.1 Nostocaceae cyanobacterium CSSed10_463m | reverse complement strand
GTCCACCAGCAATTGAATCTACATCGCTGAATTCATTCAAGAAACTTTCAGAATCGTTGAACAGTTCAGAACCAGCAGCGTGTAGTTCAGAAAGTTTGATATTAGCCATGATTTACTCCTAATAGTCTTGTCTTGTCGCAATTAAGCAAGTTTACAGAAAATTGTTTAAGCTGGTTGGCTCTCAGGGATTATTGATAATTAAGTAGATTACTTATTAGCTTTAATCCCCAAAAAGCCTGATAGCTTAATAGTTACCTGAAGCCTTGAGAAGCCATTAGTATGCTTGACTGAATGACTTGGCTAGCTCGGTAATATGACCAATGGCATAGACCGTGACAAATGCCTCGGCTAGCTTAGTTAGTGCGGAAATACCACTTACTCCTTGGTAGCCGTGGCCTCGGGTGTAACCTTGACCAGAGGTGCTGCCACCGGAAATAGAATCAACATCGTTCAATTCATTGAGAAAACTCTCAGAATCTAGGAATAATTCAGAACCGATAGCGTTTAATTCGGACAATTTGATGTTTGCCATATAAGCTCCTCAAGCATTTGTTGCTGGTAAATGAAATCGGTCATCAATCAAGCTGTGTTTGCTTAACTGTTACTGTTATTTTTATTGATTAAAAATCGGAAAGTCAAGGCTAAAAACATCATAAAAAAGACATATATTCAAGAGTTGTGTCTTTGTGAATGCATAACTTTTAGTTGAATAATTATGCTTTTTATTTGCCATTAACTACTTATTTCAATGCTTGCTGAAGTTTGTTGCGATAATTCCAACCCAGGTTTTCACGGCTAAATATTAAATCCTCGACTTCTTGAAGAAATCGAGGATTTTAACCTTATTGCGTTGTGAGACTATATAATTTTTTATCTCAATTTATCTCAAAAATAGTGCCTATTTAAGTGAATAAATCTCAAAAAATGGGAATATTAGAATTTGAAAAATAATTAAAAAGAGTTAAATCCTTGATTAAATTGAGTTCTAGCACCAAACATTACTACACCCATTTGGTTTCTCAGGTGAAAAAGCAGATTATCTAAGTTTTGCTCTAATGTATTTGCTAAAGATTGTTCATTCATATCGCTGATTCCTGCTGTAGCTGTGTTTCCTTCACCTCCTTCTACTATCTTCATTTCTCCTGCTGTTATTTCATGAATAAGTTGTTGCCCGTTACTGGGGTACAATTCACCAATTTCTATCCTGGCCATGTAATTTACTCCTTAAAGACTTACAGTGAACCTCAGTACGACCTTGGAGAATAATATTATAATCTCTTCTTTATATTTTGCAATTGGATTAAAAAAAGTCAATATAAATTGATGATTTCCTAGACAATACTCAAGTAATTGCGTCTTGAAAAGAGGTGTTTTTAGAGTATTAGCAATTTCTCAGATTGAGTTTTTTGCGTACGAATAGAGACGCGATACATCGCGTCCCTAAGTGAATTTTAATTCTGCGCTTGTGTTTGGGAACTAGGAATTGTCACATCTATGGGCGTGACTGATGCAGCTAACTGTGTTAGTGGCGGTTGTATGGCGGTTTTATTCCCCACTACTAGAGTCACCAGTTGTTCTGGTTTGAGGTATTCTCTCGCTACCCGTTGCACGTCAGCCTCGGTGGTGGCGGCTACGGCTTTTTGATAGCGAAATAAGAAATCAGCCGGATAGCCGTAATATTCGTATCGCATTAACCGTGATAAGGTTTGAGCCGGGTTTTGAAAGTTGAAGACAAAGGAGTTGAGGGTGGACTCTTTGGCAAATGCTAGTTCCTGTGCTGTCACTGGTTCAGCTTGGATACGCTTGATTTCAGCTTGTAAGGCTTGGACAAACTGGACTGTAGCATCTGAACGGGTTTGTCCCCCGGCGATAAACATTCCTGGGTAGTCGAAGCGGGGACTCCAGAAGGCATATACAGAGTAAGCTAATCCTTGGCGCGATCGCACTTCATTTAATAAGCGTCCACCAAAGCCATTTAATACCCCATTCATGACATCCAAGGCGGCATAATCAGGACTGTTAAATTTACCGCCGATATGCCCCATCAATACACTACTCTGAGTTAGTTGTGGTTGATCCACATAAAATACACCCCCTGTATTAGCTGGCTTTACCTCGGATAACTGGGGTTGAGTCATTTTGGGGGAACGTTTCCAATCGCCAAACTTAGCTTGAATGAGCGATCGCATTTTTTGCGGTTCAAAATCCCCCACAATTCCCAAAATCATATTATTGGGATGAAAATATTCCTGGTAAAACTTGACTAAATCCTCACGAGAAATATTATCCAGCGTCGCATACTCAGTGATGCGAGCATAGGGGCTATCTTTGCCATAAATTAACTTCTGAAATTCCCGGTTAGCAATATCATCTGGATTGTCATTGCGACGGGCTATACCACCCCTAGCCTGAGTTTTGGCTAAATCTAACTGTTTTTGGTCAAATACAGGCTCTCTGAGGATCTCGGCAAATAAATCAAACACCGTTTCTAAATCTTCAGTCAATGATTGAAAACTGGCATTTCCTGAAGCTTCACCAATACTAGTTTCCACACTAGCGGCGCGTTGTTCCAACATCTGATTAATCTGATCTGCCGAATGCTTCCGAGTTCCCCCAGTCCGCATCACCGCACCAGTAAAACCGGCTAGTCCCACTTTATCAGATGGTTCTAGGCGATCGCCTGTCCGAATCAAAGCCGTACCATTTACCAAGGGGAGATAATGATCCTCCATTAAGTACACAACCAAACCGTTTTCGAGAACAAAGCGCTCATTTTTCGGTAAATTAATCTCAGGTAAAGGTGGCAGTTCCAACTCAGTGTAATGCTTTGCTGCTGCTGTCGCTGCCAAAGAAAAGTTAAAACTGACCAGTACACAAGCCACAGCCAGAATCAAACTATAAAATAACCCCTTCTTCTTGCCCAGCGTCAATTTTAAATTGAACATTCTTAATCCCATCTGCTTCTTGCTTGACCTGTCCTCTATGTCTTTGCGGTTCATCTGTTATCCTTGTTTTGACAACAACTTGCCAATGGTGCGATTTTCTGCTGTAAAAGTCGCCTGAGCCACCCGTTGAATATCAGCCGTTGTCACCGCCGAAATGTTATCTAACTGCTTAAACAAATTCCGCCAAGAACCAGTTTTTACCTCTGCTTCCAATAACTGCTGCGCCATCCCCATATTGGAATTGAGACTACGTAACAAACTCGCCCGTGCTTGGGTTTTCACCCGTTGCAAGTCAACCGCCGCTACTGGTTCAGTTTTCAATTTTTCGATTTCTTGACGTAAAGCTGTCGCTACTTCATCCACCGTGTGACCAGGAGCAGTTAGAGCGTAAAATAACATTAAATTTGGGTATTTATCTCCAGGAAAGCCACTAAAACCCTGAGCATTTAATGCTAAACGCTGCTGTTCTACCAAAGATTTATACAAACGAGATGTCCGCCCATTACTTAATAAACCCGCAATAATTTCATACACAGCATCATCGGGATGAGTAACTGATGGGCGGTGATAGCCTTCTAAATACCAAGGCTGAGAAGGTAGTTCTAGAGTAAATTCTCGTGTTTGTGTTTGCGGTGGTTCAGCCGGAATATTGGCTTTGGCTTGTGGTTGATCTCGATAGCGGCCAAAATAAATTTTTGCCAATCTTTGCACTTCTACCGGATCAACATCTCCGACAATAGCAATGGTTAAATTACTGGGTACATAGTGAGCGTCAAAAAAGTTCTGTACATTTTCCGGTGTCAGATTGCGGATATCTTCTTCATAACCAATCACCGGTCGTCTGTAGGGATGAACTGTAAAAGCAGTATCAAGAAAATTCTCCACCATTGTCCCAATAGGAGAATTATCTACCCGCATCCGTCGTTCTTCTAAAATGACATCTTTTTCTTTGTAAAACTCCCGACGGACTACAGGTTCTAAAAATCGTTCTGATTCCAATGACATCCACAGTTTCAACTTATTAGCAGGGAAACTGTAAAAGTATTTAGTTGCTTCCGCCGAAGTGGTAGCATTTAAACCCACACCCCCAGCTTGGTTGACAATTTGCCCCAGTTCGTTTTGTATAACTAGCTGATCTGCTTGGGACTCTACTTGCTTACACTCTGTTTGCAATTGAACTAGATCATCTTCTTTACCATTAGCTTTTGCGGTTCTAATTTGAGTATCTAACTGTTCTAATTGGT
>PWQB01000675.1 GCA_003556955.1 Nostocaceae cyanobacterium CSSed10_463m | reverse complement strand
TCAAATAAAAATTGGAACTGATTTGCATCAATACCAATACCAGTATCAGCAACTACAAAATTAATGCCTCCAGGTACTTTTTTAACTCTTAAAGATACTTCTCCGACTGTAGTAAATTTAATGGCATTGTCTAAAAGATTAAATAGCATTTGTTGAACGCGCCGGGTATCAGCAACGCATATATCTGCTGTTAAATCAATTTCACAGGTCAATTGTAATCCCTTTTCTAAAGTGCGATCGCGTACTGTCGATAAAACAAAATTACATAGTTCTGGTACTGAAAAAGGTAGTAGAGATAATTCTTCTTGACCAGCTTCAACCTTAGATAAATCCAAAATATCATTAATCACTGACAATAACTGTTCTCCGTTACTGTATATGCAAGTGATATATTCCTGCTGTTTCTGATTAAGAGAGCCAACTATTTCTTGTTTTAACAACTGGGATAAGCCCATAATGGCATTGAGAGGGGTTCGCAGTTCATGGCTGATGGTTGCTAAAAATTCAGCTTTTGCTTGACTGCTAGCTTCTGCTAATGCTTGAGAACCAAGTTGTTTGAACTCTGTTTGTCTGCACTCACTAGCCTCATTTTGTGTGCGATCGCTTGCTTCTATGGCAATTGTGACCAAATCTGCTATGCAACCTGCAAAGTTTTCTTCTGCTACAGTCCACTGGCGCACCGCCCCACAGTGTTCATAACACACCACTCCCGCCAAACGATCTCCCAGCCAAATTGGTGCAGTTAATAGGGATGTAATGCCAAATAAACAAAGATAAGAGGCCGATAGTTCTTGAGTTTTTGGATCTTTTAGGGCATCGTTGACTGATATAGTGCGCTCTTGCTCCAAAGCTTGGAAATAAGCCGGATAATTGGCTTTTAACAAAGACTTGCCAAAGGTATGTGTTTTTTGGCTGACATCATATAAATCAATAGATGCAATGGCGGAAAAATCTTCGTTATATAACCACACGCCAACTCTTTGCACTGAGAGGGTTTGAGTCGTGGTTTCCGTAATTTCTCTGAGTGCTGCCTTGAGATTACCTGCTTGGAATGTCTGGCTTCTAGCTAATTTAACTAGTGCCTGGCTTTGTCTGCGTCGCTCATTTTCTGGATTTGGCAAAGCCTCTTGTACCTGCTGATGTTCTGTATCTCTACGCACCATTATTTGCATTTGTTCCCCCTACGAAGAAATGATGATGTTGCGTTTTATCGGAAAATCACAACCATCTGTTATTACTACAATTACTTCATGCTGGTTTTCACAACTGAACAGTGTATTTTTATTCATGAAATCTTAAAATTTCCTTTATGAGAGAGTAGGTAAAGTTTATCCAAAATCTAGTAATTACCCCCACTAAAACAAACGCAATTATACTTAGCTTCGGTTAAGGGATGTAAAGACGTTCCATGAAAGGTCTCTACCTGACTTTTCACTTTATGTGGAAAAGCTAACGCAAAACCTAACCCCCTAACCCCCTTCCCTACCAGGGAAGGGGGAAAATCTAAAGCCTCTCTCCTTGCAGGGGAGAGGAATGGAAGCGGGGTTTTCCAGATACCGTGAAAAGTCAGGTCTCTACAAGGGTTTTCGGCTCACTAATTTGCTTAACCGAGCAGTATTGGTTCTGATTTTTATTTAACCAGAGTAATAGAAAAGCGATAATCACGATTAAACCATGTATAGCAAAGTACAGGCTGCCGAGGACATAAAAAAGTCCAAAACCATTTCACAGCAAGCATTTCACCTTTGATTGTTGCTATAAATACTGACTAACAGCACGATCGCGCATTCACCTAGAGAAAGATACCCTAATGGTTAAAGTTTGTAAGAATTGAAATAATAGCAGATGTTCTAGAGGTAATTCAATGGTAAATAACAGTGTGACGATTGTTTCTCTAATTCCCGGTGGAACGGAGATTTTGGCCGCCCTGGGATTAACTGATAAAATTGTCGGGCGATCGCATGAATGTGATTACCCTCCAGAAATTCAAAATCTTCCAGTTTGTACTCAAGCACGTTTAAACTCTCATGAGCCTAGCAGCAAAATTCATCAAGATGTCAACGATTTATTACAGTCAGCATTAAGTATCTATCAAATCAACACAGACATTCTGGAGAAATTACAACCCACCCACATTATTACTCAAGACCAGTGTGATGTCTGTGCTGTCAGTCTTGCAGATGTGGAAAAAGCTGTTGCTAGTCTCGTTCACAGTTCACCTCAGATTGTTTCCTTAAAACCTAATCTTCTGGAAGATGTTTGGCAAGATATTGAGCGAGTCGGTAACGTTTTTGGTGTAGACTCAGTTCACGTTTTAGAAAATTTAGAAGCTCGCGTCACCATTTGTCAACGCAAACTCCAAGGGCTTTCTTTAACAGAATTACCCACAGTAGCTTGTATTGAATGGACAGATCCGTTAATGACGGCTGCAAACTGGATTCCTGAACTGGTTAACTTAGCAGGAGGCCAGTCACAGTTTAGTGTTACAGGTCAACCTTCTACTACTATCCCCTGGGAAACACTATTACAGAGCAATCCAGATATTATCATTTTTATGCCTTGTGGTTTTGATTTACATCGGACTCGTCAAGAAGCCAAGTTATTCACTCAACGTCCAGATTGGCAAAAACTTCACGCTGCTCAAAGTGGTAGAGTTTACATTACTGATGGGAATGCTTTTTTCAATCGTCCAGGGCCAAGATTGGCAGATTCTTTAGAAATTTTGGCAGAAATTTTGCATCCGGAAATTTTTGATTATGGTTATAAAGGAACTGGCTGGGATACTATATAAATCTTTTTAGACGCGATAAATCGCGTCTCTACAAAGTGCGTTGTTTACAACCAAGCCGCAAATACGGCTAAACCGTAATATTTCCAAGGTACTGCTACTGTCTTAAATCCAGATGTGGTTAGCATTTGTAGTTGAGTATCTAAGGTAGCGAGTTGGTCTTGGCTAGAGTATCCTTGCTGAGTGCTACTACCAACTTTAGCCCGCACCTGTGTTAAATTAATTCCCTGTTGGGCTGCCCATTCTTGTCTTGCTGTCTGGTAAACTTCTGCTAGGACAGGTGATTCTGGTAAGGTTGGGTCTGCATTGCCAAAATAACCGCCTTGGCTAAGACTTGCAGCAATTCTTTGAAATAACTTCAGCTTCATTTGATCATTGAGATGGTGAATTGCCAAAGACGACACACAAGCATCAAATTCGCTGCCAATATCCAATTTTTCGGGATTTTCCGCCCATTCACCAAAATCTGCTTGCATCCCAGTCCATTGTTTTTGATATCCAGCAGCTGTAATTTTATCGCCGGCACATTGTAACATTCGCGGTGAGTAATCTAGGGCAATGATTTGGGCATCAGGAAAGCGTTGGAATATTTTTAGAGTTAGTTCTCCTGTACCGCAGCCTAATTCTAAAATCCGGCGAGTTGTGGTCGGGAGACATCGGGTAATTACCTCCAACATTTCATCATATCGGGGTAAGAGTTGGCGAATGCCATGATCAAAATCGGCAGTGTTGGCGAATACTTCTCCGGGAAATATTTGTGGCATGAGAATTAAACAGATAATTAATATAGATGCACACCTAAAGCATAGCTTTGGCGAGTCGTTTCCAGATATTGTTAAAATAAAACCATTATATATTTAGCGATCGCGAATGCAGCACGGCGGCAATAAACCACCATAGAATACCGCAAAACAGCCCAGAACAGGATTCCGTGGGCTTTTAGTTTTTGACTTTTGACTTCCACGTAGCGGTACTATCCCCAAAATTTTATTCCCATACTTGGGAAAATATATGTTCCAGCTTGTCATAATTGTGTTTGTTGTTATTTTCGGTTCAGCGCTTTGTTCTTGTACAGAAACAGCGCTGTTTTCTGTCTCTCCACTCAGAGTTAGACAATTAGCTCAATCAAATAATCCATCAGCAATAGCACTGTTGGCGATTCGGGAAAATATGAATCGACCAATTGCAACCATTGTTATTTTGAACAATATTTTTAATATTGTTGGCAGTATTCTTACAGGTAGTATTGCTAGTCAAGTATTAGGCGATACTTTGCTAGGGATATTTTCGGGAATATTTACTTTCTTGATTATCATCTTTGCGGAAATCATTCCCAAGACAATGGGAGAGCGTTATTCGGAACAAATCGCCATATTAACGGCTTTACCTGTGACTGGACTTT
>PWQB01000053.1 GCA_003556955.1 Nostocaceae cyanobacterium CSSed10_463m | reverse complement strand
TTTATTAAAAATACTAATAATGACAATATAAATCAGGCAATAGTTAAAGCATTATGCTATAGTTTTTATATTAACCATCCAGTTGTAGAGAAAAAATTAACAGAGTATTTGAGAACGAAAAATATTACAAGAACTGAATATGATAAATGGGTTTCTCAAATAATGCCTATTCTAAAACAGGTATCTCGCAATAACCCAATTATGAATAGATTGAAAAGCGAACTTGAAAAGATTAGAAAAAATAAAAAATGGAATTTTTGGATGAATAGTGGAAATATTAAATTTTCTACAATACATAGTTTTAAAGGATGGGAAGTTGATTCGTTATTTTTAATAATTGAAAGAGAATTTGACGACAATAATTTTACTACAGATGAACTAATTTATACAGCAATTACTAGATGTCGTCGTAATCTTTTTATTCTTGATTTAGATCAATCACGGTATCTGGAATTTTTTAAATCTTTTAATCATTCTGTAGTAATATAACAAGAAATCTTAAATAATTTGTGAATACTCAAATACTCAATTTGAGAGACAGTTTAAATTTATCTGTTATTGATTTTAATAATGGTTTACAGTCTTTGCAACAAAGGTATTTAGTTACGTCAGGGCGCTCGGTGTTAACCCTGATAATACTTACTCAAATTATAGTAATCCGCTTTGATTTTTGATAGCTTGCGTGGCGTAGCCATACTTACTTGCGTAGGTGGGGAGTGGGGAGTGGGGAGTAGGGAATGGGAAACAGCTTTTTGAGTTGTAAGTGCAAAGCGCAGGCTACGCCAACAGAAATCAAATAGGAGTCCTATATTTAATTGCATAAATCATTTACCTCAGTATAAACACAGGCGATTCGCTTTGCAGCAGCGCTGAGTGCAAAGCAGATGCGATCGCTAAAAGCAATAATGTATAATATATTATCCACACAGGTAAATCCTACTCCAGTATGAGCTTTAGCTAGTGATGATAAAGCCTGCCTATAAACCAGGAAAAAGGCTTAATTTTTATGATTTTATTTGGCAACTCATATTTTTACTCATAAAATCGAAGATAAGGTAAAAATCAATCTCATAGATTCTCTAAATTGATGAATCAGTTAATAAGTCAGGGTGCGAGAGTTATCACTAAGTCTCAAATGGTAGATCGGATAAATGATATCGCTTGGCAAGCTCACCAAGGTAGTGTAGCTGCTATTATTCAATTGTTGAACGAAAAATTAGCTAACTCTGGGGTTAGAACCAGAGCTATTTTTGCCGATGGTGTTTTACAACTTCTGTGTGAGGCGGCTAGAGAAGAACAACTTGACCAATCTACTCTAGTAGCACAAATTCAGCAAATCCTTAACTCTATCACACCTCGTAATATTCGTCGAGTTAATATTAACAGTCGAATTGTTCGGGAGCAGCAATTACTTTGGCTCAAGGAAATTTATCGCGATCGCGATCATCAACTTCTATGGTCACAGGAAATTACATTAACTCAGCCCCATATCTTCAAACAGCTAATTGCAGATTTTCAAGAAGCTCAGACTCAGGTAAAAATTAATTTACCTAAGACCCAAATTTCTCGTTCTTCAGCACTTATTAAAAATTCATCTAAAAAACGAATTGCAGCAACTGGTTTATGTTCACTTTTATTACTTGCTTGGGTTGTGTATGCCCAGTTAGGTGATAAACTAACAAACTTCGTACAAGTAAACATTCCCAATTTTTTAATTACAGAAAATGGTGATGAAATTAACGGAGAATCATTTCCCCAAGCTGCTACTTACAATGTTTCTGTTCCTACTGATGAACCATTTGTAGAGGCTGTGAGAATTGCCAATCAAGCCTCTACGGGAGGTAAAGTAGCGACAACCTCAACTCAGTGGTTGGAATTAGCTGCTCAATGGCAACGGGCTTCAGATTTAATGAGTATGGTACCACCCGACCACATTCGCTATCAAGAAGCTAAAATCCGGACTCAACTATACAAACAATATAGTGACATAGCACAAGAAGAAGCGAAAAAAACTCAATTGTAATTTCTGAGGTGGAGCATATTTGACTAAGATTTACCCTGAATTGTGGTAATTGTGGAGCTTACCACTAGTACAAGTTGGCGTAAATAAACAGGTCATTCAAAATCCATGAAAATCCCATTTTATAAGCTTTTTGACTTTTGACCCCTCGACTTCACTCAGGGTAAACTTTTGACTTCACGGCGGTACTAGTCACTCTAGGATTCGGTTTAACAAATTGTGTAGAGACGGAAAATTTCACGCCTCTACAAATTATCAAAACTGAACCTAAGTGACGTACTCCACACACTCCCTTTCAGGTGAGTGTGGGCTTCTCAGAGACTCTTCTATGAAGACGTTGACTGAGCTTTAAGACCGTGCGCCCCACGGTTCTTTGGTTGAGCCAAACAATTAGCTTTTATTTTTATAGGCTGCTTTTCAGCATTTAATTGGATTACACCTACTGGTTAAAACTATATCAAATATTTGCAAAAAAACCAAGAAAGTGTTCATTCCTCACCGACCAACATTACTGATTTCGCTATGCTCAATTTCGCCCGTTGCTCAATTTGTCACTCACTCACAATTCATCCCACGCTCCTAAGAGTGAGACGTGGGGCTTCTTGCTGCTTTAGCTAAAAACTCATCTCCAACATCCGTTGTATTGGTCGCAGCGCTGCCAAACGGATATCCTCTGACATGGTAATTTCTGGAGTGCGATTTTTCATCGCTAAATATAATTTTTCCAGGGTATTTAACCGCATAAATGGACACTCGTTGCAAGCACAGTTATTTAATGGTGGGGCAGGAATAAAGTGCTTGTCGGGAGCCAATTTTTGCATTTGGTGAATGATCCCTGGCTCTGTAGCTACGATGAATTCTTTTGTAGGACTATTTTGACAATATTTGAGTAAAGCGGCTGTTGAGCCGATGAAACTGGCATGACGCAATACACTACTTTCACATTCTGGGTGAGCGATCGCCTCTGCTTGGGGGTGTGTAATCTTTAACTGGACAATTTTCTTTTCCGAAAAGGTTTCATGGACAATACAACTACCTTGCCATAGCAACAAATTTCTTCCAGTTTGTTCCATCACATACCGTCCCAAGTTCCGATCCGGGGCAAAAATAATTGGTTGTGTGGGTGGTATCTGCTGCACAATCTTGACAGCGTTGGAACTGGTGCAGATAATATCGCTCATGGCTTTAATTTCAGCCGAGCAGTTGATGTATGAAATTACCAGATGGTCTGGATGCGCTGCTTTAAAAGCTGCAAACGCTTCTGGTGGACAACTGTCTGCTAAAGAACAACCAGCATCTAAATCTGGTAAAAGCACCAATTTGTCAGGATTTAAAATCTTTGCTGTTTCTGCCATGAAGTGAACACCAGCAAAAACAATCACATCTGCATTGGTCTGGGCTGCGGCTTTCGCCAATTGCAATGAATCCCCGATAAAGTCGGCGATATCTTGAATATCTGGTTCTTGGTAGTAATGCGCCAGAATCACCGCGTTGAGTTCTTGTTTGAGAGTCTCAATGGCAGTAAATAAATCTAGCGGTAGTCCACCCGGTTGGGTTGGGTTTTGTTGAGGTAGTGCGGTGGTAAACACAGTTAGGGGTTGCTTTAATTTGCACGTTGTTGTCCTGTGGATTCAATTATAGTAGTTTTTACCAAAAATAGTAGGGGTGGATATATCCTCATTTGTGTCCAAATCCGGCGGAGTTTCATATCCTGGAAGTAGACGGCAAGGAAAGTGGCATGACCAGTCAAAAAACGAAATCAATAACCCTAAAAATTGCTGTGGTTGGAGATGTTCACGACCAATGGGAATTAGAAGATGGCATGGCACTTAAGCATCTGGGTGTTGACTTAGTGCTGTTTGTGGGCGATTTTGGCAATGAATCGGTGGATGTGGTCAGAGCGATCGCTTCCCTCGACATTCCCAAGGCAGCAGTGATGGGAAACCATGATGCCTGGTACACTGCCACGGAATGGGGACGGAGGAAATGTCCTTATGACCGTTCTAAGTCAGATTGGGTACAGGAACAACTGGATTTATTGGGCCCTGCCCATGTAGGTTACGGCAAGTTAGATTTTCCAGCATGGAATTTAACTGTGGTGGGAGGTCGTCCTTTTACCTGGGGTGGTCCAGAGTGGAAATTTGCGGACATTGTGCAACAACGGTATGGTGTGAAAAG
>PWQB01000538.1 GCA_003556955.1 Nostocaceae cyanobacterium CSSed10_463m | reverse complement strand
CCAGTTAAATCTAAAATCCCATATTGTCCCAACCGTACCGCTAAAGCTTCCGGTTTTAAACGTTTCCCCCCACACACCTCACAAGGCTGATCAACCAAATATTGCTCTAACTTCTGCTTAATTAACTCCGTCCCCCCCTCATATTGCCGTTGTAAAATCGGAATTACACCCTTAAAACTCTGTTTCCTCTGCGCCTCTGCGGTGCGTTTCTCCTTCTCCCCATACAACACAGTCTGCTGTTGTTCTACTGTGAGTTGATTCCATTTGCTTTGTAACTCAAACCCAGTCTCCTGTCCCACACCATAAAGCAATTCCAAATAATAAGAATTATCTTTTTCTGACCAAGGTGCGATCGCTGCGTAAACTGGTGCTTCCGGGTCTGGTACAATCAAATCAGGTGTAAATGTTTTTAATGTGCCAATTCCGTGACAATGGGGACAAGCACCATAAGGCGAGTTAAAGGAAAACAACCGGGGTGATAACTCTTCCATCACCGCCCCATGTACCGGACAAGCAAAGTTTTCCGAAAATACTAATTCTGTTTCTGTGTCGTCCTCAGAATTACTGACTAAAATGTTAGCAATACCACCAGACTGCTTGAGACAGGTAGATAAAGAATCAACCAAACGCTCTTGCATACCCGGCTTTTTCACCAAGCGGTCAATAACAACTTCTATAGTATGGGTAATATTTTTATCTAATTCAATCGAGTCAGACAGATCCCGCACTTCTCCATCCACACGCACCCGCACGAAACCCTGAGAAGCGAGACTAGATATCAGCTTGCGGTGAGTTCCCTTTTTACCTCTAACAACAGGCGCAAGAATTTGGAACTTAGTTCTGTCTGGTAAATCGGCAATGCGATCGCACATCTCATCGATGGTCTGGGGTGCAATAGAGCGATCGCATATCGGACAATGGGGTTCACCAGCGCGACCAAACAATAGCCGCAAATAGTCGTAAATTTCCGTCACCGTCCCCACCGTAGAACGGGGGTTATGGGAAGTAGACTTTTGATCGATGGAAATCGCCGGACTTAAGCCTTCAATGGCTTCTACATCCGGTTTATCTAATTGACCTAAAAATTGCCTAGCGTAGGCGCTGAGGGACTCGACATACCGCCGTTGACCTTCTGCGAAAATGGTATCAAAGGCTAAAGAAGATTTACCCGAACCAGAAACCCCAGTAAATACAATCAGGCGATCGCGTGGTAATTCCAAGTCAATATTCTTCAGATTATGCTGCCTAGCACCCCGAATCCGAATGGTATTCTGGCTGTTGTGGTGAGAATTAGAAAGATGTCCATTTAAGGATGGGGCTAGCTGGTTATCTGACATATCGGCTTGGTGATAGTAAGAGGCGGCTGGAATAAGATGCAAGGGAGAATTTTAACCCGTGTTCAGTTTCACCCTCTGAAACAATCCTTAATAATACTATCTTTACCACAGTTCTAGTAGAACAGCCGTACTGCTTTGTTTTGGTTGTAATTATACCCATATATGTGGGGCAATATCCGAAGCTCCGTTTTCTCTAGTACAGCACGGCATAAATTAACAGACCATTCAAAATCAATGAAAAACTTCTAGAATCAGCTTTTGGACGTTTGACTCAGCCAGAAAAACAACATTTACACTGCATAATTAACATCTATCAAAAGTAATACTTATGAATAGCAACCATAGAAAATATTCAAGGCTTGACAAGATAATCTTCAATTCTCCATCCAGGAAATGAATTGAAATTTAAAATGAATGTTAAAAACCTGTGAATTTGATACTAAATCTGTTAGCCTTTCCTAGAGACAAAAGAGGTAGTTAATTATTACTTGGATAAAAATCTTATTTGCTCTTTGTGGGCGTAACCTGGGTTATGCCCCTACAAGACTCTGTACAAATTTATCCTGTCTTCTCAATGAAGATGCCGAGAAACATAAGTAAATTCACGTAATCAAGTCAGATTACTAGAAAATCATTAATCAGTAAATAATTCTGCCTGATGTTCCAGGACTAACTGGAAAAATTCTTCTTGAGTCAGATGGCCTGTGTAATACAAATACATAAACTGGCGGAGGGAAGAATTTATCAAAATAATTTTGTAATGGAGTTGGATATGACTTTAACAAGTACCCCACAAACAAAGCCTTTAGCAGATGAAGAACTGCATAAAATAAATGCTTACTGGCGTGCGGCTAATTATCTTTCAGTTGGGCAAATATATCTCTTCGACAATCCCCTACTCAGAGAACCGTTAAGACCAGAACACATTAAACCCCGACTCTTGGGACATTGGGGAACCACCCCAGGGCTGAACTTTATCTATGTTCACCTCAACCGGGTAATTAAAAAGTATGACCTCAACACAATATATATTGCAGGCCCTGGTCATGGCGGCCCCGGACTAGTAGCCAATACCTACCTAGAAGGAACTTACAGCGAATACTATCCTAACATTTCCCAAGATGCTGAGGGAATGAAGAAACTATTTAAACAGTTCTCTTTCCCCGGTGGTATTCCTAGCCACGTTGCACCAGAAACCCCAGGTTCAATTCATGAAGGTGGTGAACTAGGTTATGCTTTGGTTCATGCTTATGGTGCGGCTTTTGATAACCCAGACTTAATTGTGGCGGCTGTTGTCGGTGATGGTGAAGCAGAAACCGGGGCTTTAGCTACAAGTTGGCATTCCAACAAATTTCTCAATCCTGTCCATGATGGTGCAGTGCTGCCGATTTTACACCTGAATGGTTATAAAATTGCTAACCCCACCCTATTAGCAAGGTTGAGTTATGAAGAATTGGAAAACCTCTTTTTAGGTTATGGTTACAAACCTTATTTTGTGGAAGGTGTTGAACCCGCCGATGTTCACCAGCAAATGGCCGCAACCTTAGATATTGCGATCGCGGAAATTCAAAGCATCCAGAGAGAAGCCCGTGTACATGGTTTCAGCAAGCGTCCCCAGTGGCCGATGATTATCCTCAGAACCCCCAAAGGTTGGACAGGGCCGAAGGAAGTGAATGGTAAAAAAACTGAAGGTTACTGGCGATCGCATCAAGTACCCTTTGGTAGTGTATCAGGACACCCAGAAAACCTGAAATTATTAGAAGACTGGATGAAGAGTTACAAACCAGAAGAACTCTTCGATGCTAACGGTACATTGATTCCCGAACTAGCAGAACTAGCGCCTAAAGGACATCGACGCATGGGAGACAATCCCCACACCAACGGTGGTGCGCTGTTGCGGGATCTAAAAATGCCTGATTTTCCAGACTATGCTGTTGATGTTAGCCACCCAGGGACAACTTACGCCGCAGCTACCACAGTAACGGGAGAGTTCCTGCGCGATGTGATGAAACTCAACGAAGAAAGCAGTAACTTTCGCATCTTTGGCCCCGACGAAACAGCATCAAATCGCCTCGGTGCTGTGCTGGAAGTTACAGACCGGACTTGGGTAGCCGACATTCTCCCAGAAGACGAAAATCTTTCCCCCAATGGTCGGGTGATGGAAGTCTTGAGTGAAACTAATTGTCAAGGCTGGTTAGAAGGCTACCTGCTGACAGGTCGTCATGGCTTCTTCTCCTGCTATGAGGCGTTTATCCACATCATTGACTCGATGTTCAACCAGCACGCCAAATGGCTAAAAACCACTCTTGATATCCCTTGGCGGCGACCCATTGCTTCTCTCAACTACTTACTAACTTCACACGTTTGGCGACAAGACCACAACGGTTTCTCTCACCAAGACCCTGGTTTTATTGACCATGTACTCAACAAAAAAGCCGAGATTATTCGCGTCTATCTACCACCCGATGCTAATACTCTGCTATCAGTCACAGACCATTGCTTGAGAAGTCGCCACTATGTAAACGTCATCGTTGCAGGTAAGCAGCCATCATTACAATTCCTAGACATGGATTCAGCCATCAAGCACTGCACCAAAGGCTTGAGTATTTGGGAATGGGCGAGTAACGATAAAGGTAGCGAACCAGATGTAGTCATGGCTTGTGCTGGGGACGTTCCCACCTTAGAAACCTTAGCAGCTGTAGATATCCTGCGCCAACACTTCCCAGATTTAAAAGTGCGCGTAGTCAACATCGTCAACTTAATGAAACTACAGCCCCAAAGTGAACATCCCCACGGGTTGAGTAGTAAAGAATTTGACACCATCTTTACCACCGATAAACCCATCATCTTAGATCGGAAGAGCGT
>PWQB01000759.1 GCA_003556955.1 Nostocaceae cyanobacterium CSSed10_463m | reverse complement strand
TGAAATCACTTCGCTGGTAACTTCTGCTTCCTCTACAACTTCATCCAAAAACCCCTGGAAATCATCCCAGTTATTACTAGCCTTAGCTGGCATTAACTTATCCATGAAGTGTAAATCAGAAAAAGCATCCCTACCATAAACCACCTTACCCTTATAGGTGTTTTGGCAATCTTGATGCACAAACTTAGGAGTTAACGCCGCACCACCTAAAATTACAGGAACAGTAATTCCTTTTTCGTTAAACGCCTCCAAATTCTCTTTCATAAAAGCGGTGGACTTCACCAACAACCCACTCATGGCAATACAATCAGCTTTATGCTCTTCGTAAGCTTGGATAATATTTTCCACCGGCTGCTTAATGCCTAGGTTAATCACCCTGTAGCCGTTGTTAGTTAAGATAATATCCACCAAGTTTTTACCAATATCATGGACATCACCTTTAACTGTGGCAATGATAAAGGTTCCTTTGGCATTGTTGCCAGTTTCTGACTTTTCCATGAATGGTTCGAGATATGCAACCGCAGTTTTCATGGTTTCCGCAGACTGCAACACAAAGGGTAATTGCATTTGTCCGGAACCGAATAATTCTCCAACTACCTTCATGCCATCTAGGAGGAAGGTATTGATAATCTGTAAGGGGGGATATTGTTCTAAAGCTGTGGTCAGAATTTGTTCTAAACCAATGCGTTCACCGTCGATGATATGACGTTTGAGGCGTTCTTCTAGGGGTAGACTTTCATCAACACCTTTATCGCGTTTGGTTGTTACCCCTGCAAATAAGGTGGTAAGTTCTCCTAAAGGATCATAAACGCAGACATCACCATCAAATTTGCGTCGGTCATAAATTAAATCAAGACAAACTTTTTGATGCTTGTCTTCAATTTTAGAGAGTGGTAAAATTTTGTTAGGGCTGACAATGGCGGAATCCATTCCGGCTGACATCGCTTCATGCAAAAACATGGAGTTGAGGACAACTCGTGATGCAGGATTTAAACCAAAGGAAATATTCGATATCCCCAATATTACATGACATCCGGGTAATTCTTGACGAATGCGCCGAATTGACTCAATGGTGGCTTTACCATTAGCTCTGTCTTCTTCAATCCCCGTAGAAATAGGTAGAGCTAAAGTATCAAAGAATATTTCTGTAGCCGGGATACCATATTCTAAAGCTTGACGATAAGCACGTTGAGCAATTTGAAACTTTTTCTCGGCTGTTCGTGCCATCCCATCTTCATCAATAGTCCCAATGACTATACCAGCACCGTATCTTTTGGCTAATTCCAGCACTTTCAGAAAACGTGGTTCTCCGTCTTCGTAGTTGGTAGAGTTGAGTAAACACTTACCACCTGCGACCTTTAAACCCGCCTCCATTTTTTCCCACTCGGTGGAGTCTAGCATTAAAGGTAAGGTGACATTATTGACAATGCGCGAAACCAGTTCGTGCATATCATGTACACCGTCACGTCCCACATAATCGACGTTGACATCTAGGATATGTGCGCCTTCTTTGACTTGCGCCCTAGCCATTGATACTAAGCCGTCCCAGTCTTCTGCATTCAGCAAATCACGGCATTTTTTGGAACCACTGGCGTTCAGACGTTCACCGATAATTAAGAAGGAATTATCTTGGTCGTAAGGCTGAGTGGAATAAATTGATGCTGCGGCTGGTTCTAAACTATGCTGTCTGACTTTTGGCTTTAGCTGTTTAGAAATTTCTGCTAATTGTTGAATGTGTTCTGGACGTGTCCCACAGCAACCCCCAATCACTTGGACACCCAAATCTTCAACAAAATGCATTAACGCCATACGTAATTCCATTGGTGTCAGGCGGTAATGTGCTTGTCCGCCGACGTTCTCTGGTAAACCTGCGTTGGGTATACAAGAGACAATGAAAGGTGAATGTTCTGATAGATACTTGATGTGCGGTTTCATCAAGTCTGGCCCTGTGGCACAGTTTAAACCGAGGATATCTATGGGATATGGGGCTAATATTGTCAGGACAGCGCTGATTTCTGAACCGACTAGCATTGTACCCATGCTTTCCATCGTGACAGAAACCATTAACGGGCGGCGATCGCCTTTTTTGGCAAAAACTTCTTCTATACCATTCAATGCGGCTTTAATTTGCAGTACGTCTTGGCAAGTTTCTACCAGAAATAAATCCACACCACCATCAAACAGGGCTTCGGCTTGTTCAGCGAATGCAGTTTTGAGGGTGTCAAAGTCAATATGTCCCAAGGTGGGAAGTTTGGTTGTGGGACCGAGGGAACCGGCGACAAATCTCGGTTTTTCTGGGGTAGAAAATTCGGCGGCGACGCGCTTGGCAATTTCTACGGCTTTTTTGTTGAGATAATAGGTTTGGTCGGCTAGGTCGTATTCTGCTAAGACTATGGATGTTGCGCCAAAGGTGTCTGTTTCGATGACATCAGCCCCGGCGGCGAGAAAGTCTCGGTGAACTTTAGCGACGGCTTCGGGGTGAGTATGTACTAGGTATTCGTTGCAACCTTCGTATTGCGCCCCTCAGAAATCTTCCGCAGTCAGGTTTTGCGTTTGCAGGTTGGTTCCCATTGCACCGTCAAAGACGATGACTGGGCGATTTGGACTATGTAAATGTTCTAGGAACGGATGGGTCATATTTTCCTACATTGGTATTGTAGTGTTCATTTTATTATTTTCCCAAATTGTCGGCTTTTTATGAGGGTTTGATGGATTTGTGTCACGCAAAGGCGCAGAGGGGGAGAACAAAGAAACGCAGATGAACACGGATGAACGCAGATGAAATGAGCCGTTTTTTCTTGGGGTGAGGGCAGGTTTATGGAAATTATCGTTAATTTTTGGTGATATCGGCGAACCCGCCCCTACTAGCTTGCCGTCAATTGAAGATTAAATCTAAGCGCTGTTGGGTGATTTTTAGGGCTTGTTCTGGGGTGTTTTGACTGAGTAATACTGATTCTATGGCTCGGCCTAAGCTGTCGGATATGCGATTATAACCGGGAAAGATGGGACGCGATCGCCCATGTTCGGCTTGGTCTAAAAATACTTGCACTGGTGGCAGTTTGTTGACAAATTCTTGATATCGTGCATCTTGGCGGGCTTTCAAGTTAATTGGTAAGTAGCCAGTTCCTAATGCTAGTTCTGTCTGAAATTCTGCACTCATGGCATACTCGGCAAAGGTGAAGGCGGCTTTTTCTCGTTCTGGTGTGGTTTTAAATAAAAATAAGTTCTCACCGCCGACGCTGGTGGCGGGTTCTTGATTCACGGGAATGGGAAATACGTCAAAGTCTACGCCACTGGCGGTAAATTCTCCTAAACTCCAGGGGCCTGTGACTTGCATGGCGACGTTACCAGCAATTAAGTCACCTGTTTCATAGCCTCTTTCGGGGCCGGATAACATGGCGGAACCATCTGCTATTAGATTACGCCAAAATTGTAAGGCAGCGATCGCACCAGGATTATCTTTTAACATTACGGCTGCGGCTTTCTCTACTTCCCCTTTGACTAATTCGCCGCCGCTACTCCACATAAATGGTAACCAGGTGAAGACTGTAAATTCTCCTTTCCCTAATGGCAAAAACATTCCATACTGATTGATGCGACCATCGCCATTGGTATCACGAGTTAATTTTTTGGCAACTTCCCGAAATTGTTCCCAAGTCTTGGGTAACTCAGTAATTCCGGCGGCTTTAAATAAACTGGGACGGTAATATACAGCAACATTATTGGTCGCAAATGGCAATGACCAAATTTGACCCTGGTATTCCATTGACTCAAATAAAGCGGGGTCAATTTCGGCTTTAACAGGAGAATTTTCTAGTTTTTCGTCTAAAGGAATTACAGCTTGTAGTTCGACTAATTGACCGGCAATGGTGGGGTTATACCATAATAAATCCGGTGGCGCATTGCCCACAACTGCGGCTAAAATTTTTGGTGTTTGCTGGTCTTGTTGTCCAGCATAAAGAGATTCAACTTGAATTTTTGGATGAGTTTGATTAAATTTATCGACAAGATTTTGTAAAACATCTCGATTGGCTGGTGGGTTTACACCTTGCCATAAAGTCAGATGAATTACTCCTGTTTCTGATGTTCGCATAGTCTGGCATCCACCTAAAGCTAGTATGCCCACTAGCAGTAACAGCAGTAAACTTTTAAAGTAGTACTGCACGTTTTTTCTTTTTCTCCTGAATTTTTGGGTTATGGAAAAAAGCCGTGCATTATGTCTCATAAG
>PWQB01000398.1 GCA_003556955.1 Nostocaceae cyanobacterium CSSed10_463m | reverse complement strand
TGATTTGGGTTCTATAATCACTTTGTCTTCAACAATGAGGTCGGCACGGAAACCTACCTCTAGATGTACATCTTCATAAACAACTGGGATAGCCTGTTGCCTTGTTACTTTCAACCCACGCTTTTCTAACTCATAAGCAAGAACTGCCTCATAAACTGATTCCAACAACCCAGGACCCAAACTTACATGAATCTTGTAAGCAGCATCCACAATCACCTTTGCAATATCATTTTCATTCATCTTTCTTTGCGCCTTTGCGCCTTTGCGTGAGCCATCAATCCGGTAACTTATACTGTCCCACAATCCTCTTAGCAAACTCCGGCACATGAGCCGCCAACTTCTCAGGATAATTCCGCTTCACATACAAATAATTCCGCGTAAAATGGGAATCAATGGAAAACCGCGCATACTCCAAACCCTTCGGCCCAATCTTTTCAATCACCACACCCATTAATTTCGCCGCCCACATCGGTAGAGTCACGCCCTTATCGTAAGCAGGAATACTCTGCTGTACAGCTTCCTTCCGATTTCCCTGAGACATCACCGGCTGGGTGTCTAATTGGTCTTGCACCAAGTCCAGCATTTCTTTACCTGTATCATTTCTGACTACAATCCATTGCCAGCCGAAGGGTGCGCCCATATAACCCACAACTAAATCAGCTAGGGAATTAACATAATCAAAGCAAGTCATACAGGAAGGTGCAAACACATCTTTGAGTTTGTTAGTCTTCAAACCAAAGAATGGCACTGTTTCTGTGGAACCGTCCTCATGTTTAAAGTGAACTCGGAAATCTTGCATAAATTCATAATGCACCACTGTTTCAGGTGAACGGCTGGTGGTTTCTAAGAATTTTTGCAGTCCGGCGCGGGTAACGTTATCTACACAGGGCGTACCCAACACATATAATTTTTCTAAGCCTAGTTCTTTTTCTACGGCTCTCAGGGCTTGAATTTGGCAACCCACACCAATGACTAATAACCGTTTCATCCCGGATTTTTCTATTTCTTCTAAAACAGAAAGGTTGGGGGATAATGTAGGTTTATTTACTCTAGCTGCCAGTATTTCTTCTGGGGTACGGGCGATAACTGGCATGGGTTGAAAGCGGTCTTCTTTGGTATTCTGCACACAGACAACACCTTCCACTAAGCCACGATTCAGCATTTCAATAGCAATGCTACTGACAATACCCGTCCATTGTGCGCCTTCGATGGGCTGCTGTTTGCGGGCGGCGATCATGTCTTGATGAACACCAAAGTATAGTTCATTTTCATTATCTAGGTCACGCGATCGTTTGTGGGTTTCTTCTTCCAGTCCCCCTATCTGCTGATTAATAAAAGCGCAAGCTTCCTTGACATAATGAATATAATATGTATCGCATAGTCCACATTCGCTACAGAGTTCTTTCGCTGGGCGGCGACTAGTAGGTTTGAGGGCTTTGGCTTTTTTGTGAGGAGAAACTGAAGTCATATAAATTTTTTGTTTTATCCAGGAATCGCTTTTATTACAATACCTCTACTGGCTAGAAAGTTGAAGGTAGAGGAAGAAGAGGAATTTTGTCTCACGCATCAGCGAAGCGAAGCACGAAGTGCGTTAGGCGCAAAGAAGAACGCAATTGTACAAATTTCGGATAATACAGTAAATTTAAGTATTTCTTTAGATTTTTTACAGAAAATGAGAGTATGAGGAGGAATGGGAACCTTTGCGGGAAGCACAAGTTCATTTAATACAGAGAACTACAATACTTAAAAGTGTAATATATTACTTCAATATCAAATTATGAAAAAAGAAATGTTGGCAAAATTTGGGCTTTTGATTACATTGGCTTTCGTATCAATTTTAACTGGTTGTGAGACAAACCCACTGAGTGAACAAACACCACCTATCTCAGATACTCCTGCTGAACAATCACAGCCTGTTTCAGATGCTTCTACTGAAAAATCACAGCCTGTTTCACAAGTTCCGGCTGAACAAGCAAAACCTGTATCAGATGTTCCTGCTGAACAACCAAAACCTGTCTCAGATCCTCCTGACTGTGAAGATGGTTGTCAGAAACTAGCAACAGACACCAGCTTTAGTCAATCATCAATTCAGCCAGAAGTTTTTGCTAACTTGCCAAAATGGCACAACATCTGTGAAGCAACTAACCAAGATCATTCTTGTATTATCTTGAAACCATATCAATTTTCCGATGGCATAGTTTATCTAAAAATCTCTAGTACAGAATCTTTTATCACTGATATTCATTTTACATCTGCTATTAATCAAGATAAAGCCATGAACATTGCTAAAGCTGCCCTCAATAGTCAACAACCTTTTGAAAAAACCGAGAAAACCCCAGATCAAATAAAGTTGTATAGTGGTCTTTTTGAGCAAGGAGATGACACTTATTATTTAGAAGAAACTCATTTAAAATTAAATGCTCAAAACCAAGTTACTCAAATTACTTCCTATTCTACAACTCCTTAAATCACAATGAAACCAACTTCCCAAACAGGTGCAGCATTTATCGCCGGCGGAAGTATCGCAGGTGCGGGTATATCATCCACATTGGGCGGAATCGGAATTGTCGGCGGTTTTGGCGGTGTAGGAATTGGGACAACTCCCGTAATTGCTGCTGGCGCTGTGGCTGGTGCGGCTGTTTATGGTGCTTTCCAAGCCATCACAGAGGGGAATACAGCCGCATACGGTGCAATGGGAATTGGTGCAGTTGGTGGTGCTGGGGTCGCTAGCGTTATCGGTGGGATGGGATTTGTTGCACCAAAAATCGGTTTAGCTTTTGGTATTGGTGCAGTTCCGATGGCGGGAATTGGTGCAGTGGTAGGACTCGCGGCTTATGGTATTGCTAAAATATTAGACGAATCTCAAGTTAAGGAAACTTCTTTTGAAGTTTTTGGACGGATGGAAGAAAAAATCTTGCAGATGGACTACTATTCCGCCGCACTGATTGAGTTAGATTTATTTTTATCTGGTGATGATCTGAATCAAAAATTTGCAGATTGGGAAATTGAGGATGAGTTACAAGAACTCAAAGCAAAGGTAAAAAAGCAAGTTATTCCTCCTAAATCTCAACCTCCTAAAATTGAACCCACAATAATACTGCAAACAACCCAAACGCCGGAAACTTGGAGATGTGTACAAACTCTTAAAGGTCACTCAGCAGCAATTAATGCTTTAGCTATTTCTCCTGATGGTCAAACTTTCATTAGTGGGAGTAATGATAAGACAGTCTGTTTGTGGGATTTAAATACTGGCAAATGTTTATATACTTTTTATGGACAAGCAGAAGCCGTGTTATCTGTGGCTATTAGTCCTAATGGTAAGCAAATTATTAGCGGTAGTGTAGACCGGAAAATTAGCAGTTGGCAATTAGATACAAAACAATATCATCGGGCATTTTCTTATTTAAATTCTCCTTATAGTCATAATGGTTTTGTTAACTCACTTACCTATAGTGCTGATGGCAGAATAATTGCTAGTGCTAGTACAGATAAAACTATTAGAATTTGGGGAGGTTATACAGGGAATCTCAAATGTACCTTGAATGGACATACTGATGCAGTTTATGCTGTAGCTATAAGTCCATATTCTCAGATTTTGCTTAGTAGCAGTAAAGATAAAACCATTAGAATTTGGGATTTGGAAACAGGGAGAGAACGCTGTATTTTAGCTCAAGATTCAGCAGCGAAGACAATTATCATTAGTCCTGACGGTGAAACGCTTATTAGTGGAAGTAAAGACAGCACTATTAAGCTGTGGAATTTCCAAACTGGGGAATTACGCTGTATTTTAACTGGACACACAACGGCGGTTGTCTCCCTGGCTATTCATCCCGACGGAAAAACCCTCGCCAGTAGCAGTAGAGACGGTGTAATTCAACTGTGGAACTTACAAACTGGTGAAATAATTCAAACTTTGACTGGGTTTAGTCCCGTAGCTTTTAGTCCAGATGGTAAAACTTTATTAAGTAGTGCTAAAACTGGTGCAATTAAAATTTGGCGACAAATCCAAAGTGATGAAAAACAACCTGATCTCTTCTCTGGTGAATGGTGGGAAGTTTTAGGTGTCGATGAAGACACTCATCCTGAAAATGTCAAGTCTGCTTTTCATCGATTAGCCAGATTGTATCATCCTGATATGAATAATTCTGCCAGTGCCAAAGCCTCAATGCAAGCAATTAATCAAGCATATCATCAATATAAAATACAAAACCTCACCCCGAAACCCTCTCTT
>PWQB01000823.1 GCA_003556955.1 Nostocaceae cyanobacterium CSSed10_463m | reverse complement strand
TACGCTTAGTAGAAGATAGTCAATTGGAAGCCCGTATTAGTGTTCCGGTAAATACCGCTTCCCAAATTTCAATAAATGACATCTTTCCTATACAAATTGAACAAAAAATTTATCAAGCTACAGTTAGCTCAATTCTCCCTGAACTAGACTCTAGTACCCGTACTTTAACCATTATTTTCCGAATAAAACAGGGAAAATCAACAAAAATTTTCTCAGGACAAGTAGCAAAATTAAAATTAAACGAAACTATTGATGCTTCAGGTTATTGGTTGCCCATAAATGCACTGGTAGAAGGAAAGCGTGGGTTGTGGTCATGTTATGTACTGGGTAAACAAGAAAACATATCTTCTGACAATAAGTCTGTCTTTCAGATTGAACAAAAAAGTATAGAAATTTTACACACACAAAGTGATAGTGTCTTAGTTCGTGGCACTCTTCAGCCAAACCAGCAAGTCATTGTAGATGGTACCCATCGTATTGTTGCAGGACAGTTGGTAACTGTTATTAATGAATAATAAATAACCAGATAATTTTGAAATTTGTATTAAACTTTTAATAAAAACAATAATCTATGTGGAATCTATTTTACTGCAATTTCAGACTACTGATTCTTACAGTATTGCTGATTATAGTGTGGGGAATTTCTTCATTTCAATTAATTCCCCGTATGGAAGATCCAGAACTGAGCCAATGGTATTCTCACATTATAACTGCATTTCCTGGTGCTAGTGCTGAAAAAGTTGAATCTCTGGTGACAGAGAAAATAGAACAAGAATTATTTGAGATTGAAGATATCAGCAATATTGAATCTACTTCTAACATTGGCAACTCTTTTATTGTGGTTCAATTAAAGGATACTGTTAGAGATTTTGATCAAGTCTGGAGTAAAGTTAGAGATCGTCTTTCTGATGTTAGTTCTCAATTACCTTCAGGTGCTTTAGCGCCTGAATACAATGCAATAGATCAGAGAGCTTATACCCTAATTGTTGCACTAAATTGGAACTTAGAAACAAACCCTAATTATGCGATTTTGAGACGTTTAGCCAAAGAACTTAAAGAGGAATTTCGTAATATTCCCGGTACAGAACAAGTAGATTTATTTGGTGAACCAATAGAAGAAATTTTAGTTGAGGTTAACTCTGCCAATCTTTCTGCTTTAAGTCTTACAACTCAAGGCTTATCCCAACAAATTAGTCTCAGTGATGCCAAAGTAGCTACAGGAAAACTTTATCATCCCAATAATGAATTACTAATTGAAGTTGAAACTGAATTAGACTCAACTGAACGTATTAGACAACTACCTATTCGTTTAGGCAATTCAGGAGAATTTGCTCGCTTAGGAGATATCGCTTTAGTAAAAAAAGGTATTAGAGAACCACCATCAGAATTAGCTATCATTAACGGCCAACCTGGTATTGCTTTAGCCGTTCGTATTGAAGGAAAACAACGCATAGATACATGGGCAATTGTGGCTCATCGAACACTAGAAAAATTTCGCCAAAATAATCCTGAGGAGATTAACATAGAACTTATTTTAGATCAGAACCGTTATGTAGCTAATCGGCTCAATAGTCTGTTCGCAAATCTGTTACTTGGTGCATTATTAGTATTTGGTAGCACCTTATTGATGATGGGATGGAAGTCAGCATTGGTAGTGACTTCAGCTTTACCGTTGTCTATACTTATGGTTTTAGCAGGAATGAGAGCATTTTCCATTCCTTTGCATCAAATGTCAGTAACTGGACTGGTAATAGCTTTGGGTATGCTAATCGATAATGGGATTGTTGTTGTAGATGAAGTACAGTATCAGATCGAGCAAGGAATTAAACCTAAAATAGCAATATTTAAAAGTGTAACTTACTTAGCTATCCCCTTATTAGCTTGTAATCTGACGACTATATTGACATTTCTCCCTATTGCTTTATTACCAGGAGAAGTAGGGGAGTTTGTCAGGACAATAGGTCTTAGCGTAATCATTGCCCTCTTAAGTTCTTTATTTATATCTTTAACAATTGTTCCCGCTTTAATGGGCAGAATATATCACGCATGGGAAAATGGCGATTACCTGGGGGGAAATCAAGGTTTGTCCTACCCTTTTTTGACTAGGATCTATAGCTTTTCTCTAAATTTTATTTTGGCAAAACCTATCCTGGGAGTAATACTAGCTCTCATTTTGCCAGTTACAGGGTTTCTAATGGCTTTCACTCTTCAAGAACAATTCTTCCCACCTGCTGAACGAGATCAGTTTCAAATTGAATTTGAATTACCATCCTCTGCTTCACTAGAAAAAACCCAATCTGTAGTTCAAAATGCCCGTAGCATTATCCTCAACCATCCTGAAGTAGCTAATGTGTATTGGTTTCTAGGGAATGAGGCTCCAGAATTCTACTATAATTTGCCCAGAAGAGGAGCAAATCGCTCTAACTATGCTCATGGTATGATTCAATTAACTTCTGATCAGGAAGTACACAAACTTATTTCTACTTTACAAAAGGAATTAAACAAAGCATTTCCCTCTGTTAGAGTATTAGTGAAACAATTGGAACAAGGTCCTTATATTGCTGCTCCTATTGATTTACGGCTTTATGGCTCTGATTTAGATGTTCTACAAGAACTAGGAAAGCAAATTCGTTTAATACTAACTCAAGTTTAAGGGATAACTTATACCCGTGCTAGTCTGTCTGAGGCGGTACCTAAATTAGCTGTACGTGTAGATGAAGAAAAAGCAAAACTAACTCGACTTGATAATACCTTCATTGCCCAACAAATCAATGCCTATCTTGAAGGTACTTTGGGAGGTTCTATTCTGGAAGATACAGAAGAAATTCCTGTTAGAGTACGCCTGTCTAATAGCGATCGCGCTAATCTAGACCAAATCGCTACCTTGAATTTGCTTCCAAATGCCACCTCTTATAGCAATAACATTTCTCCTATTCCCCTATCTGCTCTTGGTAAAATTGAACTTGTTCCAGAACGAGCCACCATTACTAGGCGTAATGGTCAGCGAGTTAATAGGATTCAAGGATTCATTACTACAAATGTACTACCTTCAAAAGTTTTGAAGGAGTTTCAACAAAACCTTAAAGCCAGTCACTTCCAGTTACCCCCAGGCTATTCTTTAGAATTTGGAGGTGAATTTGAAGAACGCAATCAAACAGTAAATAACCTAGTTTCCATTGTCAGCGTTTTGCTAGTGTTAATAATGTCTATATTGGTTGTTTCCTTTGGTTCTTTTAGAGCCGCAAGTATTATTGTTTTAGTAGGTATTTGCTCTATCGGTTTAGGACTCTTTTCTCTGTGGTTGTTTAATTACCCCTTGGGATTTATGGCTATTTTAGGTACTGTTGGTCTCATTGGTGTAGCTATTAATGATTCTATTGTCGTTCTTGTAGCTTTACGTTCTGATGGAGTGGCTAGTCAAGGAAATCGCCAAGCAATGGTAGAAGTGATCCTTCGTTCCACTCGCCATGTTCTTACCACAAGCATCACAACGATATCTGGTTTTATTCCCCTATTATTCTTGGGAAGTGCTTTTTGGAGTCCTCTAGCTGTTTGTATTGCTGGAGGTGTGGCTGGTGCGACTCTCTTAGCATTGTATTTTGTTCCTTGTATATATTTGATGATGAAAGCTCGATTATAAGCGAATGGCACTAAGATAAGCCGAAAGCAATTTGAGGCAAGGGTTAAAAGAAAATTTTTGGGGGAGATGGGCTAATAACACATTGATACTCCCCGCGATAAATCGCCTTTCAGTCTTCTCATACAAATCAATCCAAGCTGATAAAAAATTTATATCGTCTGTAGTGGTGTAGCAAGGCTAAAATCCTTCATGAAATTACGATGAAAGATAGATAAGCCTAACTTTGGCTTATCTTAGTACCATTCTGCTATGTAATTCGTCTTAGTTGACTAACCTGGTATTGCTTGACAGTTGTTAACGCCTGTCCAGAGTTATAAGCACTGACCACCGAACCACAAACCTCAACTTTAGCTGCGTAGCTTCCTGTTACCCGACCGTCGGGAGCAGCAAAATCTATCTGCACCTCTGCCCAATTAGCCTCTTCATTGGCATGATCTTTGGCTAGTATCCGTCCTAATTTATGGTATTTCAGCCAATCCCAACCTTCTTGCATCCAAATCTCACGCTCAACAATTTGCTCAAACTTGCTCAGTCCACTCCAGCCTCGGTAAAATGAACGCAGCTTCGT
>PWQB01000377.1 GCA_003556955.1 Nostocaceae cyanobacterium CSSed10_463m | reverse complement strand
GTAAATTAGCCTCTTTTAATTTTTCTTCTACCAATTTGACATTTGCAGCTTCAAAGTTAGGCTGACTACCACCGCGTAAGATAACGTGACCATAGGGATTTCCCCTAGTTTCAAAGACACTAACTTGTCCCTTATGATTAATACCCAGGAAATTATGAGAGCTTTTAGCTGATTGCAAAGCATTTAAAGCTACTTGAATATTACCATCCGTACCATTTTTAAAACCCACAGGCATAGAAAGACCACTAGCCATTTCACGATGAGTTTGTGATTCAGTAGTGCGTGCGCCAATGGCAGACCATGTAATCAACTCACTAATATATTGCGGTATAATTGGATCTAGTGCTTCTGTACCCGCAGGTAAACCCAACTCGGCTATTTTTATCAGTAAGCTACGTGCAGTTAATAAACCTTTTTCTACATGAAAAGAATCATCCATATCTGGATCATTAATTAATCCTTTCCATCCTACCGTAGTTCTAGGTTTCTCAAAGTACACCCTCATAATCAGTAGCAGTTTATCTTTGACTCGTTCAGCCAGCACTTTTAATCTCTGGGAATATTCGAGCGCTGCTTGTGTATCATGAATTGAGCATGGCCCAACTACAATAAATTTTCTGCTGTCCTGAAAATCTAGGATATTTTTGATTTCTTGTCTATGTTGTAAAACAGTATGTTCGGCCGCTTTAGTTAAAGGCAATTTTGATTTGACTTCATTGGGTGTTAATAATACGTGAGAGTTCTTGATGTTAGTATTAAATAATTTATTGTGCATAGAGCAGAATTCGTGTTTTTTTGCTATTCCATTGAGGAATGAGGTTAATATATTATCTTAAAACAAAAGTACAACACTAAGTCAGAGATTTTTAAAATTTGAAAATCTCAATAACCACGGTTATACAATTGTCTTGTTTTCATAACTTCAAAAGGAGACAATATCCCCCCTTTTGTGTAATATAGGATTCCTATATTTGATTATTGTTGGCGTAGCCTACGCTTTGCGCTTACAAACACGTAGGGTGTGTATCGGAGAGTACCGCATCAAAGCCTTAATAACGGTGCGTTACGGATTCATCCTCATGCACCCTACTGGACTGACAAGGCTAAAATGTTGCATTAGATTCCTAGATGAAATAGCGCTAAAGCGCAACTACGAACGTTTTATATTGCCTCATTTTAAGCTTGTCACGCCACTACGATACTTAATTTTTTCATAAATCACACAGGATTCCCATATCACAGATTTGCTTACTGCCATACAAACACTTTAGCTTCGTATGGTCCTAAGTCAGTAATCATCCCATCATCACCAGCCTCAACATCATAATTGCCTGTCCATTCATGCCATGTGCCACCACAGGGGAAATTAGGAATGTGATAACTACTGAGGAAATTTTCCGAAAAATTGACTACAACCACCACACGAGAACCTGCTTCGTTCCAGCGACTATAAGCTAGCACCTTGGCTTCTAGGTTTTCGTGAATAAAGTCAATATTTTCTGTGTAGAGGGCGTGATTATTTTTACGCAAATGAATCAACCCCTTGTAATATTCAAATAAGTGACTATTTAGAGGATTACTGAGCAGTGACCATTCAATTTTGGATGATTCAGGTTGTTTGGGTTTGTATTCACCAAACTCTTCTCCCATCCAAATTAAAGGTACACCAACAGATGTCATGAGCATAGCTGCTGCCAATTTTCCTCTGTTAAACGCTTCTGACTGAAAAATCTGTCTATTAGCCAGTTCGACCATAGTCCGTTCATGGTCGTGGTTAGTCAGATAATTCACGACATTAGTTGTACCCATAAAGCCTTGACGTTTACCATCAATCACATCTTTGAGGTTTTCTAAATCAAAAGTGTCACCACAAATATGCACTGTAATCGTATGACGGAAACTGTCGTGCCAACAACCATCCATAGGGCCATCTATATTCGTAATATTGGTGGTTTCTGGTATGTGTTCGGCAATGTTATAAAAAGGCTTAGTACCAGCAGTATTTTTAGCTTCTTCAACAATCCAATGCATGAAATCATAGTTGGCAATTTGTCTAGCTGCATCGTAGCGAATACCATCTATATGATATTCTTCAATCCAAAAACGGATTGTATCACCAATAAACTTTCTGGCTGGGTAAGTCTGTAAATTTTCATCATAATATTCGTAATTAAACTCAGGCCCCCAGTTGTTATCAGGGTCACGGGGAGAATGATGATACCAATAATCATGGTCAATTTGAGTTAATGGACTTGCAGCATCTGAGTGGTTATATATACCATCCATAATTACCCGAATGCCTCTACTGTGGCACTCATCAATTAACTGCTTTAACTCAGCAGTAGAACCATAACTAGATTCGGTAGCAAAGAAAAAACGAGGATTATAACCCCAGCTATAATTTCCCGGATATTCTTTGATTGGCATCAGCTCAATAGCGTTGATTCCTAATTCACATAAATAATCTAACTTTTCAATGACGTGTTTATATTTTCCTCGCGTGTATCCGTCATCCTCACCACCAGAAAAATCACCAACGTGCAGTTCATATATTACTAATTCATGGTCAGCAGGCAAAGGTTTATCATCATGTTTCCAAACGTAAGTATCTACAATCCTTTCCCCATCCTTTATGCGGACAATGCCATTATCTTTACCGCTTAATCCATTAATATCAGTGGCGTAAGGATCTGTAACATAAACCCACTCTTCCGGTTCCAAAAACCATGAATTTGACTGAACCCTGAATTTATATTCATAGATGCCATCTTCTAGTTCAACAGTTGCCCGAAAATAGCCATCTTCGCCTTTTTGCATCGGGATTTCTTGCCAATTAGAAAAGGAGCCAATTAATGCGGCTCCTTTGTTGTAAGGCGCAAATAAGTTAAATTCAATGGGTGCTGTCATATAATTGTGTTGATTAACAAATGTAGATGTGAATATCTTCTAAATTATTAATCAATTTGCCAACCAGTCTTTAGAGATATTTATATAATTGCTTCATCTATCAGAAGTGAGATTATCTTGGATAAAAATGGGTTGTTGAGCGAGTATTAACTGCTAAGAGGATGTTTGAAAAGTCCTATTGTTGGTAGCAAAACATTCTAGATCCCCCTAAATCCCCCTAAACCCCTTCGGGGATGCGCCTTCGGCGTAGAAGAAGGGGGACTTTGATTCTAATTCCCCCCTTTTTAAGGGGAGGCTCAAGGGGATCTGCGAGTGCCTAAAATCACAGCCAACCACTTTTCAAACACCCTCTAAGATGACTCATGATTAAATTATATAGTAATTCGATTTAATTCTTCAAATAAGTTGTATAGGTAGAAAATAGCTGACAGCCAAGCAGAAATCCAGGACTACTTAATTTTGTTGAAATAAACTAGGAGTCCTATGCTAGACTGTTAACTGTCATTGGGAATAAAGATTTAAAATCACTTTTTCTTTTTCCTGCCAAATTTACTCAATTTTGCCAGTAGTTTCTTGCCAATAACTTAACAACCAATTAGCGGCTGTTGCTCTACGAGTTTCCCTTGGACTAAACTCACCAATTTTGTAACCTTTGAAACCTAATTTCTCTTTTAATATTTGTTTGTTATGTTTAGGAATAGAACGGGTTAATTTCATTGTTGCGGGGCGACTATCAAGAAAATTAGGTGGTTCTGGGTAATCATCTCGCCATTCTGATGCAACTTCGCTACTATCCCATTTTTCAGTTACAGAATTATAGCGATAGCCTAAGTAGTGCCATACTAATTGGTTGACAGTGGAATCATCAATTTGATCATTAATAATTGCCCAGATGGTGTCTGTATTCAGTGGTGGTAAGTTAGACATAAGTAATTAAAATTATACAATTAACGGGTCAGAAAATTGGATGTTGGCAAGCAGTTGGGCTGGGTTCAAAGACTTCTATAGATAAGAATGATTTTATCCCTTTCTACACCTCCTGCAAAATTTATCCGCCAAAACGACAAGTGTTTGATGTAAAAAATTCAGTTGTGCGTCCACAAAACGGGTAGACTGGAATCGTAAAGCATTGACTGATCTATGCAGAATCCTACATCACTGCCCAAGATAGTCCGCGCCCATGTATTGATTTCCGGTCGAGTACAAGGGGTAGGCTATCGCTATGCAACTGTCGATACAGCTAGCCAGTTGGGTTTAACCGGTTGGGTGCGGAATCTCTCGGATGACCGTGTGGAGGCAGTTTTTGAAGGGGCGCGGGTGGTTGTCGAAGAGATGGTTCGCTGGTGTCAT
>PWQB01000251.1 GCA_003556955.1 Nostocaceae cyanobacterium CSSed10_463m | reverse complement strand
GAATGCTAGTGGAAGTGTCAACTTAGATGGTGAGTTGGGTGAGATAGATGCGTTGAGTAGCTTCACCAGTAATGCTACTAATACCAATGTTGCTAGTAACATAAATACCACAGGGAATCTTAAATTTAATAGTGCCGTTAACCTGATTGGCAGTGGGGCAAAAGTGATCAATGCTGGGACTGGCGCGATCGCACTTTCAGATACTTTAGCTGTGGGTGAAAACAATCTACAATTAACTGGTAATACCATTGATGTTGGCGGTAATGTGACAGCCACTAACAATGGTTCAATTGCATTCCTCGCACAACAGAATGTAAATACTCACAGCATCACTACTGAAGCCGGGAATATAGCAATTACTAGCCAAAATGGTGCGATCGCTACCGATAATTTAAACTCTAATATTGACAACGATGGTAATGGCGGCAATATTACCCTCAAGGCTGATAGAGACGTAAATACAGGCGATATTTCTTCCCGTACCAATATTGGTAATGCTGGTAATATCTCCCTTAGCAGTACCATTGGTGCAATTATTACTGGTGATATTAACTCCGATACCAATGTGGGAAATGGCGGCGCAGTTACCATTTTAGCACAAGACCGCATTCAGACAGGAACTATCAATACTAGTTCTCAGACTGGATCTGGTGGTTCTGTGTTGCTAGACCCAGATAATGGGATTGTAGTCAAATACATCAATACACAAGGTGGTACTTTTGGCGGTAATGTAGATATCACCTCTAGAAGTAACTTTCTCGCTACAGACACCTTTATAGATCGCAATAATTTTAATGCCAGCATTTCTACATTTGGAACATTGGGAAGTGGTGGAATTATTATTAATCATGGTGCTAGGAACTTTTTAGTCGGTAATGCTATCACTAGTGGAACAGCAGGAAGCATTATTACAGGTGTGACTAATAACCTTCGAGCCATACGCAATATTGTAGGTCGTGTTACCCTCGATAAAATTCAGATAAAGTCCTCAATAAATGCTACGAATAATCTCAAAGAAGAAGAAGAAGAGCCAAATGCACAGGTCGAACTCATTTATCAAAAACCGTCAACCATTGAAGATAGTCAACGACTAGCAGCAGCAGCTATTGATCAATCAGAAGCGTATAATACTCAGCAATATGCTTCATTCCTCGGACTATCCCCAAATAAAATTAAAACTACTGAAAATTCTCAGATGATTTTACAAGAGATTGCAGCATCAACAGGAATCAAAACAGCTATTATTTATGTCAACTTTGTCCCCCAAAAAGGTGTACCGCGTTCTGGAGATTTACTAAAAACAATACAAAATAACGATGTCCTAAATATAGGGGTCGTTACAGCTAATAGTTCACCTGTTTACCGACCAATATCAGGTGTCACGAGAAAACAAGTTCTCGATGAGTTGAAAAAACTCCGTCAAGAAATTACAGATCCGGGAAAAGCTCAGACTACCAGCTATTTAGCTAGTTCTCAGAAAATTTATCAATGGCTAATAGCGTCTCAAGAAGCGGAGTTAAAAAAGCAAGGCATCAATAATTTAGTATTTATCATGGATGAAGGAATGCGATCGCTTCCTGTAGCTGCTCTCCACGATGGAAACCAATTTTTGGTAGAAAAATACAGTTTAGGAATACTCCCCAGCTTTAGTCTGACGAGAACGGGATCTCAAATTATTAGAAATAGTCCAGTTTTAGCAATGGGAGCAGAAAGATTTACTTTAGATCAAAATCAAACCGAATTAAGTGCTGTACCCATAGAAGTTACTTCTATTGTGCGGCGAATTAAAGGAGGTAAATACCTGTTGAACGAGGATTTTAATTTCACCAATCTCAAAGCTAAAACTGCTGCTACAGCTTATCAAATTATTCACTTAGCAACTCATGCCGATTTTCCGAATAAACAAAGAGGAGGCATCAAAGAATCATACATCCAGTTGTATGACAGCAAATTACGCTATGACCAAATACCTGAGTTGGGATGGGATAAAAATAAGTTACCAGTAGAATTGTTGGTACTAAGTGCCTGTAAAACAGCCGCAGGGGATGAAGAAGCTGAAATGGGATTTGCGGGATTAGCTATCAAGAGTGGAGTCAATACAGTTTTGGCGAGTTTATGGTATGCCTCAGATCCGGGAACTTTGGGGTTAATGACGGAATTTTATCGCTCTTTAAGAACAGCTAAGTCAAAAACTGAAGCTTTGCGAGCCGCACAATTGGCGATGATTCGAGGCGAAGTGCGAATAGAAGATAATCAATTAATTGGTTCTCAAAGTAGCATAAAAATATCAACAGAACAATCAGAATATCTACAAGATAATATCATCGGTAATCTCTCTCATCCTTATAATTGGGCAGCTTTTACAATGATTGGCAATCCCTGGTAAAATATAGGAATCTTCGGCATCTTTCTGATTAACAAATATACTTTCGATAGAGAGAAATAATTATATTTATCAAAGAACCCGCAGATCCTCATCCTCAAATTCATCTAGCCAGTCAAATCGCTCTCAGTTTGCACCGCCCCCCATTAAGGTACAAGCAAAACAGGATACACCTACTCCAACCAACCAAGAGGAAAGTTCATCTCAGTCCAGTCACAATTTTGTCAATATTCCTACTTTACGTCCTGATACACCCACAGCAGAACCGTTTCAGCCACAAGGATTAATTCAGCCTTTTCGCGATGGATATCAGCCAGAAACCCAGCCAGAGTCTTCAGAAATAGCCAGTCACCAGGGGTTGAATTTGGTACAGAGAGCGTTTCATGCCAGAATGACTCAAGGTTATCCCGTGTCACCAATTGGGGAAGTTGCTATCCAACGTGCTGTGACTTTCAAACGAGACGAGACAGGTTCAGATGTAACTATCCCAGATTACACACCATCTGGGGAGGAGAAAATTGCAGTGGACGAGGCACTGGGTTACATTAGTGCTGGAACTGCTGTGATAGATCAAGCATGGGCGATAGCAAGTATTGCTGCTAATGAGAACAAAATACCGGGTAAAGTCAAGGGATTCAAATGGGGCGTAAATCACCGCAATCTTGACGGTGATCTGCCAGGCAAAAAGGGTGCTGGAGGCTACAAGGAGTACTATGTTCGGAAGGGGGATGGTACTGATAGTGGAGCGCACCCGCAACGCCGCATCGTCATCAGCGACGCAGACAGTCAAAAATTCTATACTAATACACATTACGGACGTGATGGTAATCCGCCCTTTTGTTTATTGAAACCCTGATCTTGGTTTGTAGGTTGCGAGCTTTGAGTTTGTTAATTTTTAGGAAAAACCAATGACAGATAAATTAAAAAAATCCGAGTTTGCTGTGACTACGTATGTGAGTCAGTATGAACTCGACAAGTTACTAGATATCTTGAAACAGAGAAATTACCGAGTCATCGTTCTAGATGGTTCGAGCGTTACTACCAAAAGTGCGCTTTTTGCTCAAGTAGAAAAAGATTTTCCACTACCCGAAGATTACAAACTCGTACATAATTGGGCTTCGTTTGAGGATAGTTTATGGAATATGGTATTCAGCTTCGAGGAAGAGCAAATTGCAATCATCTGGAGTCACGTTGAGCGGATATTGGATGGCGGATTAGAAGACCTGATGAATGCTGCCGATGTACTCACCACTCTATCACGTAATCTCTATGAACAGCAGGTTGACTTGTCTATTTTCTTTGTTGGAGAAGGGTCAAATTTCCAAAAATTACATAGCTAATAATCATCAAAGTTCGTCCGATCTCTGAAGCTTAAGAGGGGGGCGATCGCATTGCTACAGATGCAGAAACTACGGATAATGTCAATACTCCAGAGCAGAATGGCGATCGCACTGCTACAGAATCAGAAACCACTGATAATGTCAATCAATCTTAAAGCCAAAACTGCTGCTACATCTTATCAAATTATTCACTTAGCAACTCATGCCGATTTTCCTAATAAACGAAGTGGGGTTTTCCACATAACCTGAAAAGTCAGGGTCAATATCTGGTCTAAGTAAAGAGTGCAAAAAAATGGTTCCTCGTAGCATCCCGCTTCCGAAAAAAAGTCTAGATCAGTCTGAATTAGCTGTTACTTAAAGGATTGAGAAATGTATAGCGGACAACACAGAACTTCCAAAAATTCTTCAGATTCTTCTAGCAACTCAGCACGGAGTCAGTTTGCACCGCCTCGCTTTGTGGTTCAGCCTCAAGCCAAGACAGATTTATCCCCAGCCCAAAATACGACGTTGGAGCCATTGGAGAAAGCCGAAGAAGTAG
>PWQB01000628.1 GCA_003556955.1 Nostocaceae cyanobacterium CSSed10_463m | reverse complement strand
CTGTTCTCTCACTTGTTTTGCTCTGCAAAACGATGCTTCAAGAACGTGGAGATTTCAACCCACCTTTCATCCCCTCCCTACTTCGTTGAGGGAGGGGCATTCGGTGGCTCATGGTAAAAATCAACCACAGATACCCCAACAAACAAGAAAACGCCTAAACCTGAGATGCCGATTTCTAACCAACTAGGCGTATAAACACCAAACATGGCGAATACAAATTGGGCAAGGCAAACCACAACCAAGGCAATTACACCCAGGCTGATAGTTTTGGTCAAAGCCATGCCATCTTGTTCCGAGAGATTGGAATCAATTTGACGAGCGACAATGAAGGTAACGCCACAACCAAGGGCAGCTAAACCAATACCTTGAATACCAACACCTTGGGTTTGCAAGGCAACGAATACTAAGCCACTGAGGGTATATCCCGATAAAAGGCTATAGGTTGCTAGTAGAGGTAGTGCCAGACCTTTGTTGTTTTTCTCTGCCACGTTTCGGGCAACAAAGAACAGAATTAACTGCCCAATCATGGCAGCTATGAAAGTGGGAAAGAAAATACCGGGGTTAGTGCGGATAACGCCCAGTCCGCCATAGCTTCCCACGGCGGTTAACACCAGACCACCACCTACAAAAGGTAGGGCATTGGCAATGACATTTGGGCCAATGAGGGATTGAGTTTTAGCCTCACGAATAGCGTCACGAAAGTTGCTAGTATTGCTCATTTGTGGATCTTATGAGATTAATATTCGGTTTACTTCCATTTTTACCAACTTTTGAGCGAATCCGTAATAAATAGTAATATAGAGGTTTTTTAGCTTGATCATTGCTTGCTCCTATTTTTGCACTCAAGTTAGTATCAGACTTTGTTTCGCTCAGGTAGAAATACGGCTATGGGTTCAGGTATGCATTTTTCACCAGAAATAGCTAGCTTATATTGCAAAAACTCAACATTTCCTAGGGAACTATTATTTTTTAGAAAAATAAAATAACTGGCAACAGATCCAAATACAAAGGTATGCGTAATATTACTGATGAACTGAGTAAGACTTTCCTTAATTTCAGTAAAACGACGATGTTTTATTCAGCCTTGACTAAGGAAAATAATGAGAGATTTGAAGGCAATATACGCAACTCCATTTTTTTGAGAAAAAGGAGTTATAAAAAAGGAATTTTTATATGGCAACCAGTGAAACCTCTATGCGAATTGATGGTATGGAGTTATTGCACTCATACCACCAAAATCCCTCTATTAAACTTCGTAATCAACTTGTACAGTTGCACACTGGCTTAGTCAGAAAGATAGCTCATAAGTTCAGCCATCAATGTAATGAACCTTATGAAGACTTAGAACAAATAGGTTATTTTGGTTTAATTAGGGCTATTGAACGCTTCGACCCTAGCCAAGGATATGCGTTTAGTTCCTTTGCTGTGCCTTACATTCGAGGCGAGATGCTGCACTTTTTACGCGATCGCAGTAGTTTATTAAAAATACCCCGTCGTTGGCAAGAACTGTATAACGAAGGGCAAAAAGTTCGCAAAGAATTATCAATTGCTTTAGGTCGCTCTCCCAGAGATACTGAAATTGCCGAGAAACTGCACGTCTCTGTGCAAGAATGGCAAGAAACTAAGTTAGCATCTCAAAATCGGATGCCTTTGAGTTTAGATGCTACTGCAACCCATTATGTGGATTGCCAAATTACGCTAGGTGAGGCGCTTCCTTGTCCTCGTTCTACTGCACTTCAGCAGCAAGATGAAGAACGGCAACAACTGCAAGGAGCCATTAATATGTTAGAAGACAAGCCCCGGATGGCAGTGGAAATGGTGTTTTTAAAGGAACTTTCTCGCAAGGATGCAGCGAAGAATATTGGCACCAGTCCGATGACAGTCACACGATATTTACAAAAAGGTATTCAGGATCTAATTTGCTATTTACAACCACAAACAGTACCCACAGGGTCTTGAATAGTGTTGAGTGCTGAGTGCTGAGTGCTGAGTGCTGAGTCAAGAGTCAAGAGTCAAGAGTTAAGAATTAATAGTTAAGAGTGCTGAGTTAAAAATTCTAACAAGGACTAATGACTAATGACTAATGACTAATTATCGTGATTTTAAATCAGCGATCGCACCTTTAGTCATCGCAGCAATGGTTTTATCACTGGCTTTGGGCAAATGATAATATTTACCTGCGGCTGTTTGCGATAACTCTTTAGCAAATCCAGTAGACACAAATTTACTCTCGGTATCAATTACCAATAATTGCATCCCCAAAGCTCGGATTCTCGCAGCAATTTCTAACAATTCGGCTTTAATGTCTGGTTTTTCGCCTGGTTCTAACGGTTCACCCAAAGAACGAGCCAAGGGAATATTACCCCGTCCATCAGTTATGGCAACAATTACAACTTGCCCAATATCTCCACTCATTTGGGCATTTATACCCACACGTACCGCTTGAGTTAAACCATGTGCTAGAGGCGAACCACCGCCACAAGGTAGCCTTTCTAAACGGTTACGGGCTAAAGCTATGGAACGTGTTGGAGGTAATAAAACTTCTGCTTGTTCTCCTCGGAAGGGAATCAAGGCTACTTGGTCACGATTTTGATAAGCTTCTGTTAAAAGTTGTAGTACAGCACCTTTGGCTGATTGCATCCGGTTTAGAGCCATTGAGCCAGAAGCATCCACTACAAATACTACTAAGGCTCCCGCTTTACGTACCAAGCGCTTAGAACGGATATCACCTTGCTCGACAATTACCTTTTTATTGGGTTGTCTTTCCCTTCGAGCTTTTTGATAGGGTGCAGCCGCCCTCAAAGTTGCATCTACTGCAATGCGGCGGACTTTCCCTTTGGGTAACATGGGCTTAATATAGCGTCCCCGGTCATCAGAAAAGATAATGCTGCGATTACCAGATTTGCCTTGTCGCTTCGCCATTTGGGCAAAATAAAGCACGCTGTCATCGAGAATTACCCCTTCAGGATCAAATACAAATTCCTCTGGGATGTCGGGGGGTTGTTGTTCTTCTTGTTCTTCTTGTTCCTGTTCTTGTTCTTCTTGTTCTTCTTGTTCTTCCTGTTCCTGGTTTTCTTCTTCTTCTTGATTCTGAGGTGGTGGTGGCGGTGGTGGTGGTGGTTGGTCTGGTGGTGGGGTCTGAACGATGGTGGAACGTGGTACGATAACTAATTCCACAGCCCGGCGTAAATCTTCGGCGTTGACTGTTGTGCGTCCCTCCAAAGCCGCCGCAGCTTTCGCCACACGCACGGCGAACAATTCAGCGCGATGTCCTTGGACTCCACCCCGAATTGCTTCATTGACTAAATAGGTAATTTGTTCCTGGGTGATGGTGACTTCTTTCAACCATTCCCGCGCCAGGATAATTTGAGTTTTTAGCCCGTCTAAGTCTTCTTCGTATTGCTGGAGAAATGTTTGGGGAGATTTAGCGTAGGCGATCGCTTGCTCTACAGCTGATACTCTTTGATCTAAGCCCAGTACACCGTCAGCAGACAGAGAAATGGCAATTCTATCAAGTAGATGCTCTCGTAGTGCGCCTTCCTCCGGGTTATAGGTGGCTATAAATAAGGCTTTGCAAGGATGTTGAAAACTAATTCCTTCTCGTTCAATCTGGTTGCGTCCCTCAGATAGTACTGTTAGCAGCTGATTCGAGATTTGGTCATCTAATAAATTCAGTTCATCCACATACAGCACACCTCGGTTAGCTGAGGCGAGTAACCCAGGTTGAAAAATAGTGTCACCTTCCTGGACTGACTTTTCTACATCCACAGAACCCAGAAGTCTGTCTTCTGTCACTCCTAAAGGAATCTGAATAAAGGGTGCAGGAATAATTTGGGTGGGGACATCTTGAATATCTTTGTCTGCATACTCCGCCAACAGATAATTATCCCAGTCTTCTGGGTGGTTGGGGTCGCAGTTACTGATGGAACCTTGAACCACTTCGATGGGTGGTAGTAAGGCGTGGATAGCACGAGCCATTACTGATTTTGCTGTACCGCGACGACCTGCGATCGCTACTCCTCCTAAACCGGGATCGACTGCGGCTAACAACAAGGCTATTTTAATTGCTTCTTGACCAACTACTGCTGTCAAGGGAAAGGCTGTGATTGTGGGGTTGATAGTAGGCGCGGGCATGGTTAGCACAATAGCGAGTCTCGGTTTTTAGCATAACAATTTCTGGTACATGATTGTAGAGACGTTCCGGTGGAACGTCTCTCCGGTGGAACGTCTCTCCGGTGGAACGTCTCTCCGGTGGAACGTCTCTCCG
>PWQB01000386.1 GCA_003556955.1 Nostocaceae cyanobacterium CSSed10_463m | reverse complement strand
GCCACGACGATTTGTGTGTACACCGTAGCCCTTAAAAAGGGGGGATAAACTCGTGCTTAATATTACAACCAACTACTTTTAAAACATCCGTTAAGAATATTTGGGGTGGGTAGCACTCACCTCCCAGCATTACTTACTCTTGTGGTAAGCCTAAATCTGGCAAACCTTTAACAATTTTCACTGTTTCTAAACTCACAGTCACCACCTGTTTAATTAATCTCACAATATACTCCTCATCATCAAGGCGATTGGGGTCATTTGTAATACCGCTACGTTTATCTGTGGTAACTTGATATTGGTCTATAATCCAATCTAAAGCCGAACGGTTGCCTAAGCGATAGGCAAATACTTCTGGCGGGATATCTGTTAATGTCAGAAAGTCGTTATATTTGATTTGGGTTTTATCTTTGGAAAGGCGCATTTTCTCCACACGCCAATCAATAGGTAAATCTTTATTTTCTAGATGTTTTAGACGATATTCGGGCTGTTTTTCATAGTTAATATGAATTTCTGCAAGTTGTTTTCCAGCTATTGCGAAAGGATGAAATTCTGGCGCGAAGGGAATACGGGGAAGTTCTCGTTTTAGGTTCGCTGCGTAGCGTTCCCGGTAGTCGGGATGATGGAGAATTGAGTATGTGTAATAGAAAATATCCCATTTAGTAATGGTGGTATCTTGGTAATGGTTGCGATATTCTTCTAACGCCCAATCAGTAATATTTTCTCTGCGGTTTGTTCCGTCTTCGTCATAGGTGTAAAAGGGGAAACATTGAGTTTGTCTACCACCATAATGAAGACAAGGAATACAGTTAGTTATTTGTGCAGAAAATGGGATTTGAGCTTCATTTACAACACATATAACATAATTTTCTGCTTCCACTAAAGGTATTGGATAGATTTTGGGAAACTGACCCCTTCTATGGTTTAAAACAGAATCAAAATAAAGATAGTTACGGCTAAATGGTCTATACAAAGATGTTCTAATTTTTGCCGAATCAAATTCAGTAGAAACACCAGCCTTTAATAATTCCTTTAATCTACTACTCCATTTAATTTTTTGATCATCGTACAAAACAAATGAGTCTATATCTTTATCTGATTGTCCTCTTCTACTCCACTTAAAAACCTGTTGGTTATAAGTTTCAATAAAAATATCTATGTTTTTGCTTAAATCATCAATCTGATAATTGTAAACCCAATTATCTCTATTGCTATTGACACCTAAGCTGTAAACTGAGAAAATTGCCGAGGGATTTAAATATTGAGATTTTGTCTCTTTATTACCCATCGGTAAAAAGTTCTCATAATCAGCTTTAAGCTCTTTCGTTAGCCATGTATATTTACTATTGGGCTGAATTTCTTCCCAAGAAAGCCCAACTATTGAAATAGCATTTTCAATCAGTGAGAATTTATCTTTTCTCGTAGCTCTAAAATCAACCTCAGAGTAAAAGATTTTAATAGGCTCGGATTTAGGATTTTTTTTCTTAATAAATATATTGATTGAAACGCCTACCATTGCGGCTAATCCAAATACAGTATGTTCTTCACCCAGAGGTATTCCATCTCGCATAGAATCTTTCCTGATATCTCCATGCAAATTTAGAATATAAAGTTTTGAAAAATCTTGTGATAAATGTTTTCTTACGCCATCAAATGAAATTTGATCTACAAACCCATTATTCGTTACAAATGCTATAATTCCCTCATCTTCTATACGATCCGACGCTAATCTGATGGCTTTTACATAAGGATCATTTAGCTTATTAGTGCTAGAGGCTTTTGAATCTTTAGAGTATGTTTCGGAAATTCTCTTATCCAAAATTTTATATTTACGGTTTTTATTATTATCATTTTCGTTGACTTGATTTGCATTGTACGGTGGATTACCTAAAATGATAAAAATTTTATTTTGTTTCTGTTTTTCAAGTCTTGCTGTATTTTCCGGAGTAAAAAGTGATAATTGCTGACTCTCAGCTAATTCAAAAGTATCTACATAACAAATCCCTTCAAAAGATTTATATTCTCCAGCTTGCTCAAAATATTCATGCTCAATATTCATAGAAGCAATATAATAAGGTAACAACATCACCTCATTACAATGCAACTCATGCTGATACTTGTAAGGTAAAGCTGATTTTTGAATCTCGGCGATTTCTCGCATTATTCTAATAATAAAATTACCTGTTCCCACAAAAGGATCAAGAATATGTACACCTTTATCAACTAACGACTTCCCAAACTCTCTCTGTAAAATCTCCTCAACACTTTTCACCATAAAATTTACAATTGGTTGAGGAGTATAAACAATTCCGTGAGTATCCGCAACTTTTACAGAAAACCCTTGAAAAAACTTCTCATAAATTTTATTCAGAAAATCTTGCTTTTGAGAAAAATCATCAATGGTAGCTGCGGTTTCCTCAATCGCCCCATAAAACCGATCTAAACCGCTTAAAAAATGACTACGACTAAAAGCTTTAGATGTTAACGCGTTAATTACCTTTTCAATTTCTACCGCAATAATATTCCGTTGAGCAAAATCAGGATTATTAAACACGCTTCTAAAAATGCGCTCAGTCAATAAATGCTGAATCAACATTTCCTCAACTGCTGCTTCTGAAATATTAGGATTAATTGACTGACGACAAAGGAGTAAAAAATCAGAGAAAGCATCAATAAATTTTTTATTCTTCTTCCTTTGTTCTCGAATTAATTCTAATAATCCTGTGGCGTTTTCCTTAACCCGATGTCCAAACTCATCAGCCGCTTTTTCCCATTGTTCAATCGCTGGAGGACGATATTCAAAAAACTGCCGCATTACATCCACTAAAATTTGCGGTTTAGTAATATCTTCATCCATTACCAATTTCCCATCTTGGTAAAGAATCGCCCGATCTGGTTGCTGAAAAATAATGTTATCCTTGGGATAATTAACAGCCAGTTTTTTCTGTATTTCTTTCTTTAAATTATCCTGACTATCCTTAGCTTCCCAATAAGCACGAGGTAAATTATAATCATCAACTAAAGCCCCATCAACCCGAAGCGGCGGTTTTTTAGGTCTTTTGATCGCATATTCTTGTATGAGAGTCCATTTAAATTGCTGACAGCAAGACTCAAGCAACTTTTGAAAAGCAGCTTTTACAGCCGTCTCATGCACAACCCCCAATTTTTTAAACTGTGCTAATTCTTCGTAATATTGCTTAATAGGTTTATGGGTTGGCTTAAGATTGAGATTTTGCATATAAATTCCGAGTGTGAGAATACAATAAAATTATCTTTTATTAGTATAATATACAGCTAAGTTTGTGCATCAACATAAATATTGTGGGGTAAGCTCCTGGTTCCCCCAGAACAGGCATTTTGCCTGTTCCACAAACAAATCATCAGCGACCATGATCTATACAAAAATTCAAATTAAATAATTGTTAGTAGTTGTAGGTTGGGTAGAACAAAGTGAAACCCAACAAATTCGCGCAAATGTTGGGTTTCCTTGCGTCAACCCAACCTACATTTTTTGCTGTTGAATAATTGTTAGTTGAAAAAGAAAAGCTAGAGCATAATTGTGAAATTAATACCCTAGCTAAGGCTATTTTTTAAAATTAAGAATCTTGTGAGTAGTATCCACCCTCAATAATTACTTACTGACTGGTGCTTCAGTAGCTGTTTTACCAACTAACATCGCAGCATTTTCTACACTTTCAAGAATACCGAACTCAATCAACAATTCTTCTAGTTCTTCCATTTCAATGGGTGTAGGAATTGTCAGATTTTTGTTGTTGATAATCTTGGTAGCCAATGTCCGATATTCGTTACTTTGATTACTATCAGGTGCGTACTCGTTGACAGTCATCCGACGCAACTCAGCGTGTTGTACAATGTTGTCACGAGGTACGAAGTGAATCATTTGGGTGTTCAACCGTTTTGCCAGGGTTTCAATCAATTCGACTTCCCTGTCAACGTTACGGCTGTTACAAATCAAACCACCCAAGCGCACACCACCAGTATGAGCATATTTAAGAACACCACGAGCGATGTTATTAGCAGCGTACATCGCCATCATTTCACCTGATGTGACAATGTAGATTTCTTGCGCTTTACCTTCTCTTATAGGCATCGCAAAACCACCGCACACAACGTCGCCTAATACGTCGTAAGATACGAAGTCAACATCTGTATATGCACCATTTTCTTCTAAGAAGTTGATGGCGGTAATAATACCCCGACCAGCACAACCTACACCGGGTTCTGGACCACCTGATTCTACACAACGGACATCGCGAAAGCCG